>JAUIKE010000348.1 GCA_030430845.1 Bacteroidia bacterium
TAGAGAATGACACTCTTTGGTTGGATCAATATCAGATTTCTGAATTGTTTGGTACAGATCGGACATCAATAGTCAGGCATATCCGAAATATTTACAAAACCTCTGAATTAAATGAAAAAGCAACTTGTGCAAAAATTACACAAGTTCAACAGGAAGGAGAAAGAACAGTAAAGAGACAGATAAAAATCTTTAATAAAGTGGTACAATTCATTTCTGGTTTGTTTGGCTTTACCGTGGAAAACTCAGATACTGTTGAAGTGTTTCAAATTACCAGTGGTGATTTTAATGATATCGAGTATTCAATACGGTAATTTTTTTTAACTTAGCTTTAGATTCTTGAAATTGAAATAACAAAAAAGTGAGCCTTTTGAAAAATGATTCTTAAACACTCAGCAGCATATCTTTTTATCCCAATACTATTATCTTTCAGTAGTGCATGGGCACAGAATTGCAAAGAAGTCTCAGATTGGATGGATATTATTAAAAATGAGTACCCCGAGCTAAAAACCGACTCATACCTTTCGAAGAATATCATAGATAATTTAGCCCTGAATCTGTATTCGGATAAATATTTCATTCCATTTCGGGGCGAGTCGTTTTCAAGCTTATCAGAAAAGGCGCGCTCCAAAGACTGGCGTAAAATACAGTCCTGTTATATAAAAAATGGTTATCAAACCAATTCTCACAGGGCTTGGGTATTCAACAATATAATTTATAATTATCAGTTAGATTTTAGAACTGATACCTTTGGCAAAAAAATAGATGCCAGGAATCAACTTCGCGATGCATTATCTCAAGAATTACGTTTGCTTTCTGATGGTAAATTTGATTATAATTCAATTCAAAAGTTAAAGTCAGAACTTAATTCAAAATATGCTGTTTTGTTCCCTTCGGAAATAGAAATAGCTTCAAATACAGTAAACAAGTATGAAAGTCTCGCTGCGGATAGGATGCTATCTCAAAAAGCTAAAGAAGCTCAGGATTTAGTCAATTCAAAAAGTTCGTTAGAAACACTGCTGAATTTTAGAGCCTCAAACAGTACCTTGTATTTGACGGCTTCAGAATCTATGAAAACCCAAGTCAATAGTAAGGTTGAATCCAAAGTAGTAGAAGTAGTCGATTATTTGATGCCTAAGGAAGAAATGAAGCTTTTGGCAGCCAAATCCACAGATGCCAATGTTCGGATTATCAATAGGCTTATTGCTGATTTCAAAAAAGACTATGACCGAGTATTTCATATGGAAAGCGCAAAAAAAACATTTGAGCTTTTTCAAGAACGGAAGACTGAGATTGTTTCTAATATGATTTCTTATCTAACTGATGGTATTGAGAGTATCAAATCACAGGACGAATTAGACCAACTGGCTACCCTCCTTCTATCTGACTTAGACGAAAATAGTACTACCTATTTAGATTTATCTGGTAAGATTAAAAATAAACGTATATCAATTATCAACGAACAAAACCGTATCGCTCAGGAAAAACGTTCGAAAGCTGCCGAAAAGCAAATTTTATTTACTGAGCAAGCTAATATTAGGGCTAATGAAGTTGCAAAACTTCAAAACGAGGTAAAAGTATTGAGGCAAAAGCTCAATCTTACGTATGCCAATAGTCTTCCTAGTTATGAAGATTTACATTATGTGCTTCAAGCTGTAATCGGTAATTACAACTGCACCACTTTCGGTAAATAGGAGTGCACCATATTTGGCAACAAGAATGCACCACCAATAATCCCCTAGGGGCATGCCCCTAGGGGATTTTGGACTATTTTGCTAGTGTACTAAAACTAGCATTTTATGAATGTGTATTTGAACAAATTTATGGTTTATTTTGAAATCCACCGCCTCTTCAGGGAGGGTTTTTCCGTTAGGCAGATAAGCGAAGAGCTTGTCCTGAACCGCCGGACAGTGAGTAAATATCTTTCCATGTCCGAACTGGAGTTCGAACAGATGATGATCGAGCAGTCCGATCGGAACAAAGTATTATCCCCCTATGAATCTTTTGTGAAGTCCCGCCTGGAGAAATTCCGGGACACCCCAGCCGCCCAGATGCATGACTGGCTGAAGGAGCATTATCAGGATCTGCCGAAAGTATCCCAAAAGACCGTTTTCAATTTTGTTTCCTGGGTGAGGCGCAAATATAACCTGCCCCTGGTCAAAGCTCCCCGTGAATATGAGATGGTCGAAGAGCTCCCCTATGGAAAACAGGCTCAGGTGGACTTTGGCGAATACAACATGCGCAATACCTCCGGCAACAGGGTAAAAGTATTTTTCTTTATACTCACTCTTTCCCGGTCCCGGTATAAGTACCTGTGGTTTATCGAAAGTTACTTTACCTCCCTGCTGGCCATCGAAGCCCATGAAAAAGCCTTTGCCTACATACGTGGTGTCCCAATGGAAATTGTCTATGACCAGGACAAAGTATTCATGGTCAGCGAGAACGGTGGGGACCTTATCCTCACCGATACATTCAGAGCTTATACGCGCGAACAATCCTTCGATCTTTATTTTTGCAGAAAATCCGATCCGGAAAGCAAGGGAAAGGTCGAAAACGTGGTCAGGTATGTCAAAAGAAACTTTCTTTACAACCGTACCTTCCACAATATTGAAACCCTTAACGATGAGGCTCTGGGTTGGCTCGGCCGTACGGCCAACGCCCTGCCCCACGGAGTGACCAAAAAAGAACCCTGTTCCGAACATATTATCGAAAGACCTTATCTTACCCCGTATAAGCCCTGTTTTCCGAAGCAGGCCGTTTCGGATCTATATGCTGTCCGGAAGGACAATTCCATCTCTTACAAAGGCAACTTCTATTCCCTCCCACTTGGAACCTACAAAGGAAAGGGAAGCCGCGTCGCCCTACACGTAGAGGCAGCTGAACTGATCATTAGCCAACCGGAAGATAAAACCGAAATCTGCCGCCACACCATACCTGCAGGCACGGGTCAGAAAGTTAAGAAAACCGATCATGCCAGGGATAAAACCGGATCCATCGACGAAAGGATCGCCAAAGCGGCCAAGCTGTTTACCCACGAAGAAATGGCCCTTAGCTGGATGGAATTGCTCAGAAAAGAAAAGCCCAGGTATATCAGGGACCAGCTCGACATGGTCCGAAAGGCCATCGAAGGAGTGGATCCCAAAAAGGTAGACCTTACCCTGCAATACTGCCTTGAAAAATCCATCTGCAGCGCATCGGATTTTAAGGCCATACTTGAGCTTCAGCAGACCGACAGAAAAGCGAAATCCAAAACCAGGGTCCTGAATCCGTTGAGCGGAAAAATGCCGGAAAATGCCCTGATCCAGCCCGAAAAAAGCAACATCGGGGAATATGAAGCTATTGTAAACAATAAAAAAGCCGAAACAAATAACTGATCAACAATTGCCATGGACAGTCCCAAAGTGGGAAGTCCATGGCCCAAACTATCACAAAATGGAAAAGAAAGAACAGATCAACGCCTTTTGCAGGCAGTTTAAAATCACCGGGATGGCAGCAGGTCTTCCCGAGGTGGTTGCCAGCTCGGAAAAACAGAGCTCGGGCTTTATGGACTTTTTCCTCGAACTGCTCCGGCATGAAGCAGCCCAGCGCTCGAAAAACGAAGTTATCAGACGGAGAAAAGCAGCAAATCTGCCCCTTAAAAACGACCTTGAAACCTATGATACCGGAGCAGAAAACGGGATGAACCTGACAAGGATAAACCAATTGAGAGAGTTGAACTGGCTGGATCAGGGTTTTAACCTCATGCTGATGGGCCCTTCGGGAACAGGTAAAACCTTCCTTGCCGCCGGACTCGGAGCCGACGCAGTAGAAAAAGGCTACAAAACCTATTTTAAATCTATGGAAGACCTTACCAACATACTTAAGCTCAAAGACATGACCAGGACAGCAATGGCCGAATACAAAAGGCTACTGAAAGCAGACCTGATCATCCTGGATGACATCATGCTCTTTCCTATTGAAAAAAGTGTGGCGATCGCACTCTTCAACTTTATCAATCAGGTTTATGAGCGCACCTGTTTTATCATCACCACAAATAAAAGCCCAACAGAATGGGCTAAAATGCTCGATGATGAGGTCTTGGCTACCGCTCTTTTAGACAGACTTTTGTTCCATTGTGATATTATAAACCTATCTGGAAAAAGTTATAGAATGAAAAACAGAAAATCTTTCTTTGATCAACAGCAATAACCAACTTATATTTACAAAATGGTGCATTCCTGTTGCCATTTTTGGTGCACTCCAAATTACCATTTTTGGTGCATATTCAATTACCGACTACATACCAATCTGAAAGCAATTCACAACAAACATAGACAGCCGGTATGACAGACTATTGCTGTCAATTCCTCATGAAGATACCAATCTGAAAGCAATTCACAACGATTCTTAAAAAAAACTACATTTTCAAAACTTAGTGATTCGGATGATTCGCCACCTTTCCCACCGCCCGAATTTTCCGTTTTCGGGACAATCGGTTGATTTGACAAAAGGAATCCCGTATATTTCCTCTAAATCGACGGAATCGTCCGTCTCAACCCAACCGAATCGCCCATGATGCCGAAGCTCTCTTTTCTTCTTTTTTTCGTAGGGATCGCTACGATGCTGCCTGTTTCCGGACAGCAATCCGTTCCACCCAATATCGTTTACATTCTTGCCGACGACATGGGGATCGGAGATGCCTCCTGTTACAACGCCCAGG
>JAUIKE010000121.1 GCA_030430845.1 Bacteroidia bacterium
TTCAAAGAAGGAGAGGAAGTGATAACGCTTGATCGGAACAGCTTCGCTCAGGCTTACCGCGAAGGTCGTATCACTGATGATACCCTTGTTTTTGACACCCTTGTTAAAAATAAAGGCGAGATGGATCATTCCTTGCTTAAACCATTAAAAGACAGCTGGCATAAGCGGATGGTGTAAATAAGAAGAATGTATGATAGAAGCCGTCAGAACCGCCGGCCTCCATCATAAGAAATTATAAAGTACTATGTTTGGAAGAGTAAAAAAATATTTTGGTATTGAAGGCGTCAAGGTCGAACTCATCCTTCCGGAAGAGACCAAGGAAAAATCCGGAATGATAGACGGCAGCGTGCGTTTTTCCTCGATGAATACCCAAACCGTTACGCAGGTACGGGTGAGGTTGATCGAGCGTTACTTTAGGGGGAGGGGCAAGGAAAAGTTGGTGGATGAGTATAAGCTTGGCGAAATATATCTGGACCAGTCCTTTGAAGTGCCGGCTGACCAACCACTGGAGGTGGACTTTCAACTGCCGTTCGAGTTGCTGCATTCCGACTTTGATCAGATGGAGCGGAATAATATTTTTGGTACCGGCCTGGCCAAGCTGGCCAAATATGCCTACAATGTCAAATCCGTTTACCGCGTGGAAGTGGAAGCCAAAGTGAAGGGAACGGCTTTGAATCCATTTGATAAAAAAGAAATAAAGCTAAAGTAGAAATCGCATGAATCATTCCGAATTTTTGAAGCAATTTATAAAGTTGTTGGTTGTTCGTTGTTCGTTTAATCGCGGACAACGAACAACAAAAACAGGGGATGATTCATATCATTGATTTTCAAATCTTTTAATAATCTCCTCCGCCGGCACACCCAGATTGTCCAATAGAAACTGAGTAGTCTCCGCAAATTCGTTTTGTGGATATTTTTCCAAAAAAGCTTCATATCGTTGTTTGGCTTCCTCAAAACGCTTTAATTCACTATCCAAGATATATCCGTTCAAAAATAAAGCATCCGGTGCCATAGGGTGCTTGGGGTATTCCAGATACATCCAATCCAATAGTTCCAATGCCTTATTATGTGATTGGGTTTGGTGTGCGAGTTGGCCGGCTTGAAAAAGGAGACTGGGAGATAAGGTATCTTTCGGGAGTATCATAGCATAAGCCGCGCAGGAAATAATGTAGTCGTTTACGGTCGAATAATTTATTTGCTTTTTGACTGTATCAACCACCTCTTCCTTCAGCGTTTTTAGGCGATTGATCAAGGCGGGCCAGGCTGGATCAATATGTTGAGCAAGTAATTCGGAAGAAGGGAATTGCTTTTGTCCTGATTGTAAAATGGAGGCGGCAACAACTTCGTTTTTAAGGTTTTTGCTATATACATCAGCCAGCAGCAAAATGTTTTCCTGGGTACTTTTGGCTGAAAAATGATCTTTAATTGCGGTGCTTAGTAATTCCGCTGCCAGATCATATTGTCCGGCATCTATGGCTGCTTGTCCTGCTTTCCTTAAATAAATGGCATTTTGATCGTCTCTATCCGGGTAAGTCGATACATAATCCTGATAAGCTTTAATCAATTGCTTGGCATTCTCGGAAGAGTAGGGGCGTGGCAGCTTATTTTCCATCTGGGTAATCGCCTCCTCCAAACCTTGAGGGCTGTTTCCACAAGTGCTTAAGCCTCCAATAGCGAACATCAGGAGCATTACAACAATTAGGTTCGTTTTCATGGGTGTACAAGTTTTGAAACCGAAAAATAGTAAGCTATTCCAGGAAAGCCCAACTTTTGTGGATGATCTTTTTGTAAACAAAATGACGCTGCTGACGTTCCATCTCTGAAACGCAGCCATATCACGAATAACCGACAATCGACAAACTGATTTATGAAAAAAATAAGCCTCTTCTGGTTTCGCAGAGACCTGAGATTCTTCGATAATGCCGGACTCTACCACGCGCTCAAAGGAAATCCTTCTGTTTTACCATTGTTCATCTTCGATCGCAATATACTGGATGATCTGGAAAAGCCAGAAGATGCCCGCGTTCAGTTTATTCATGATACTATTTCCAATATGAAGACCTCCTTAGAGGAACGAGGCTGTAGTATGATCGTAAAATATGGTTTTCCGGAAGAAGTATGGAAAAAACTGCTGGAGGAGTATGCAGTGGAGTCGGTATACACCAACCGGGATTATGAACCCTACGCCACAGAAAGGGATCAAAAAGTGGCCGCCTTACTTGAAAAAAAGGGCATCCCATTTCATACTTTTAAAGACCATGTAATTTTTGAAAAAGATGAAGTCCTGAAGGATGATGGTGATCCATATGTCGTTTTTACTCCTTACAGCAGAAAATGGAAAGCCCGCCTGGATGAAAAGATCTCCGAATTCACAAATGAAGATGGGGAAACGAAGAAAATATCCTTCTATTTAAAACCCTATCCCAGTGCTGATCTTTTGGAGCATCTAGCTGCGGTCGATTCCCAGCCAATGCCTTCTTTAGCAGATATGGGTTTTGAAAAAACTGATATCCACATTCCCGATAAGAGGGTCCAACAAGGCCTGATCCGCAAATATGATGAAACCAGAGATTATCCTGCTATCGAGGGAACTTCACGCCTGAGTATCCATTTTCGCTTTGGTACCATTAGTATTCGGGAAAAAGCTCGTAAGGCTCGGCCTTTGAACGAAACCTTCCTCAATGAATTAATTTGGAGGGATTTTTACAGCCAGATATTGGCTCATTTCCCCAGAGTGGTGGATGAGTCGTTCCGACCCGAATATGATTTCATAGAATGGGAAAATAACAAGGAACACTTCCAGGCCTGGTGTGAAGGAAAAACAGGCTATCCGATGGTAGATGCCGGTATGCGTCAGCTGAATCAGACCGGGTACATGCACAATCGGGTGCGGATGGTCACGGCTAGTTTTTTGACCAAGCATCTGCTTACTGACTGGCGTTGGGGCGAGGCTTATTTTGCTAAAAAGCTTCTGGACTATGACCTGGCCAGCAATAATGGCGGCTGGCAATGGGCGGCCGGCAGTGGAACCGATGCAGCGCCCTATTTCAGGATCTTTAACCCGGAAAGTCAACTGAAAAAATTCGATAAAGACCTCAAGTATGTCAAAAAGTGGGTGCCGGAATATGGAACCGATTCATACCCTAAACCTGTTGTCGAACACAAAGCAGCCCGGGAAAGGTGCCTGGAACGGTATAAAGCGGGATTGGAAAAAGGGCGTAAAAAGGGGTAAGCTTTTTCATCAACACCATCATTTTACTTCCTTAGGAGGGTTTTCTTTTAAGAATTTGACCACCTCCTCCGGCTCATCTGTAATATGCAAAAGGGGGGCATAGGCCCGGTCCCAGGCTAGTTGTTTTAATAATGGGAAAATCATGGTATCGATCTCATATCGCTTTTTCCCCAAAAATACCATCGGACTGTAGTAGTTAAATGTTCCGTAATGGTTTTGGGTAGCATCCATAAATATCTCCTGAGTGGTGCCCGCGCTTCCCGGAGCGAAAACTATGCCGTACAGACTTATAGCCAATAAGGTATCTTCCCGAATACTGTTGGAGAAATATTTGGCAATGTGAGAGGCAAATAAGTTGCTGGGCTCATGGCCGTAGAACCAGGTGGGGACAGCGAGGTTTTCGACTCCAGTGGGGAATTTGCCCAACACCTCCAGGCTACAGTCGTGGTAGTATGGATCCGTATATTTGGGAGCTTTGCTAAGTGTTTGGATCGCCCAGTTAAGGTCCTCTTGAGACTTACCGGCCAGGTAGGCTCCCAGATTGGCTGCCTCCATAATGCCCGGACCTCCTCCAGAAGCTACAAAAAAGCCGGCTTCGGTTATTAGCTTAGTCGTTTGAGCGGTTTTCCTGTAAAATCTATCTTGTCTGCTGACGCTATGCCCGCCCATAAACCCGACCGACTTGCGGAGCGTCATGCCATTATTATCAAAACTCAGTAATTCTCTCAAAGCATCATCAATGGCATGATCGTGAATGCGTTGCCAGAGGGCTTCATTGATAGGGGTATTGAATTTGGTGGCCGAAAAATGTTGGTAGATGTGATAAT
The DNA here is from genome assembly GCA_030430845.1 of Bacteroidia bacterium. Lineage (GTDB taxonomy): Bacteria > Bacteroidota > Bacteroidia > Chitinophagales > Saprospiraceae > JANQPA01. The sequence goes on from JAUIKE010000121.1 coordinate 4,060, forward strand.
CAATGCTCTCATCTTTTTCCTTGCGATAAGCCTCCATTAATTCCTGCCAGTTGTACAGCTTTTTGCGAAAAGGGTTATAAGGAAGGGCTGAGGGCGCATTGTAAATGTAGGCTCCCATCTGTATGAGTTGGCTTTCTTCTGCTTTACTGAGTTGACAGCCGAGAAAAGCCGTGTCCAAGATAGTAAAGCGCTGCCAGTCAACCGGCATATCGCTAAAATCGAGTGCCTGTAAGGTGCAATGGCTGAGGTCCGGCTCTTTTTTCAGGTAGATCCGTTCGAATGTTTCGAGATCTTTAATCTTTTTCTCCTTTGGTTTTTCAAATTTTGTGGTCATTGGCATAATTGTTCATGGATGGCGTATACCTGTTTGATCAGGGATTGTCGGCCATCATTATAAATAACAAAATCAGCAAGGGCTATTTTTTCTTCTTCCGGCATTTGCTTGTCTATTCTTGCTTCAACAGCCTCTCTGCTGATATGATCACGGGCAATGATGCGTTCGATACGGACTTCTTTGGGGGCAAACACCGTGATGACCTTGTCGAGGTCTTTAAAACTACCACTTTCAAAGATCAGGGCCGCTTCCTTGAGCGTGTAAGGAACGTTTTTCTGACTCAAATGCCAGTCTTGCCCGTCTTTTCTGACAGCTGGATGCACAATACCATTTAACTCCTGGAGTTTGTCAGGATCATTAAAAACGATATGGGCAATGTAAGGACGATTAAGCGAGTCATCTTGATAGGCTTTTTCTCCAAATAGCTGGATAATCGCCTTTTTTACCTCCGGGGCATTGGTCATCAGCCACTTGGCCCGGTCGTCAGCATAATAAACCGGGATGCCCAGCATTTCAAAGATTTTACAAACGGTTGTTTTGCCGCTTCCAATTCCACCGGTAATTCCTACCTTAAGCATACGGTAAGCAAGTTTTTATTGAAGTTGTTCAAAAAAATGTATTTTCAAGCCAAGTTGCTATATTCTTTTTGCAAAACTAAAAAACGATAAAAATATTTAAACTCAAAGTGTCTTTCTACCTTTTACACAACCCTATTCTACCTTCTACCATAAACTTTATTTTAAATGGCAAAATTCAGAAGTAATCATACCAAAAAGGGCGGAAAAAGCGGCGATACGATTGTTCGGGTAGGGCTTTTTGCTGCTATTGCAGGTGGCCTGTTTTATATTTTTAATCTGTTTTCAGGAAAAGAATTGCCCGGCTGGAATGATTCCGGCTCCAAAACAGACCCGGTCATTACCGAAGAATATTATTACTTGCCATCTTCCACTACCGGGCAGATCGTTGAGCATGAATACTTTACCCTTTCTTATGATGAGGAGCATGAACAGGCTGAATGGGTGGCCTATGTATTAAAAGGGGAAGAAGTTTCTATGCCCTGGGTAGATCGTCCGGACTATTTTAACGCCGACCCCAAGGTGAAATCCGGTTCTGCTGAGTGGGAAGATTACAAAAACTCCGGCTATGACCGAGGGCATCTCATTCCGGCAGCCGACCGGGCTTTTAGTGAGGAAGCGATCAACGAAACTTTTTTTATGAGTAATATCAGTCCTCAGTCTCGTAATTTTAATAAAGGGATATGGAGAGAATTGGAAGAAACGACGCGGGCTTGGGCAAAAAAATACAAAAAGTTGTATGTTGTGACGGGGCCGATCCTGACTGACGGAGGAAAAGGTAGCATCGGGAAAAACAATACAATTACTATTCCCTCTTCCTTTTATAAAGTATTACTGGATCTTTCGGAACCGGGCATGAAAGGGATTGGATTCATTATTCCTAACGAGATCAGCTATGAGCCTTTGTACAAATATGCTGTCTCCATCGATGAAGTGGAAGAACAAACGGGGATTAATTTTTATGAAGAGTTGATGGAACGTGACCTGGAGAAAGAATTGGAGTCAAAAATGAACATTGACCTTTGGGAATTTAACAAGGCCAAATACGATTTGAGAATTAAAAAGTGGAATCAATAAACCTACCGGACTATGTCAAAAAAAGAGTCTTTTATTCAACAGATCAACGACAAATACACTTTCAAAGGGGATTCCCTGGTATTAGGTGGCGCCATGTTGGATGGAGAATGCCAAACCAACACCCTGGTGAAAGTTCCTCTCGAAACACTGAACCGGCATGGATTGATCAGTGGAGCTACCGGAACAGGTAAAACCAAAACCTTACAAATTATAGCCGAGCAGATGTCGGCCAACGGTATTCCGACGCTGTTGATGGATATCAAAGGAGATCTTAGCGGGATAGCAGTTCCTAGTGCAGGTCATCCGAAAATTGATGAACGGCATGCCGCTATTGGATTCCCCTTTGAAGCGGGTGCCAGCCCGGTTGAGTTTTTGACGCTTTCTGAAGAAAAAGGAGCCAGACTGAGAGCTACGGTAACCGAATTCGGGCCGGTGCTTTTTTCTCGTATGCTGGGACTGAATGAAACACAGTCCGGAATAGTCGCGGTGGTTTTTAAATACTGTGATGATAACAGCCTCCCGCTTCTGGATCTGAATGACCTGCGCAAAACGCTGCAATACATGACCGGAGAAGGAAAGGATGAAGTTGAGGAGGAATACGGCCGGATGTCTTCGGCTTCGGTGGGGGCTATTTTGAGAAGGATCGTGGAGTTGGAGCAGCAAGATGCCGATAAGTTTTTCGGAGAACGTTCTTTTGATGTGGATGATCTTTGTCGCTTTGATGATCAGGGCCGGGGCATGGTATCTATTGTTCGATTAACGGATATCCAAGACCGCCCGAAATTGTTTTCTACTTTCATGTTGCAAATGCTGGCTGAGATCTATGCTACTTTTCCAGAGGAAGGCGACCTGGACCGCCCCAAGCTATGCATATTCATTGATGAGGCACATCTTGTGTTTGACCAGGCTTCGGATGCGCTGCTGGATCAAATTGAAATCATCATCAAGCTGATTCGCTCAAAGGGCGTGGGCATCTTTTTCGTTACTCAAAACCCGGTGGATATTCCCGATGCGGTACTTAGCCAGCTTGGACTCAAAGTTCAGCATGCATTGCGTGCTTTTACAGCTAAAGACCGGAAAGCCATTAAGTTAGCAGCGCAGAACTTCCCGATTTCCGATTATTATGACATTGAGCAATTATTAACTCAATTGGGTATCGGGGAGGCCCTTATTACCGCTTTGAATGAAAAAGGGATACCAACTCCTCTGGTGCACACCTTACTCCGGGCTCCGCAATCCAGAATGGATGTACTGACCAAAAAAGAAATTGACGACATCCTCAAACAATCCCGAATCCTGCATAAGTATAATGAAGATATCGACCGCGAAAGTGCTTATGAGATTCTCAAGGAGAAGATTGAATTGGCCCGGCAAGAAGAGCATCAAGCCGAGCTGAAAGCCCAACGTGAAAAAGCATCTAAAGTATCCAGAAGGAGAGGAGCGGATAAAACCATGATGGAGCAAATACTGTCGAATACCACTACCAGGCAGATAGGAAGAACGGTAGCCCGAGAGCTAACGAGAGGATTATTGTCAGCTTTGGGTGTGAAAAGAAGATGATAAAAAAAGCGGAGTTGGCCGTCGGCCAACTCCGCTTTTTTTTTAATGGTCATCCGCATTGTGATTAAAGCTGGAATGATATTGCTTCTGATAGCTTGACCACGGTATTTTCATATACGAATCGGTTGCGAAATAGCTCGCGATCATTTCAAACTGTTCGGCAGTTTTAAACCCGACAATGGCCTGGATCACATCTTGTTCTTCATTCAGGAAAACGATGGTTGGATAGCTCATACGACCACCCAGTATTTCGGCAGCTAGTTCGTGATACCCGCGAGTTCCGTTTTTAACGAATCGATACACCTTATTGCGATAGGTAATCTCTTCTGGATATTGGGCATCTAGCTTGACAGGGTAGAAATTCGCATTGATATAGGCAGCCATTTGAGGCTTACTGAAGGTCATTTCGTCCATTCGCTTGCACCAGCTACACCACTTTGTATAAACATCAAGGAGGATCTTCTTTTTTTCTGTTTTGGTTTTCTCAATAGCCTGTTCCCAACTCATCCAATCAACCTTAATAGTTTTCTCCGTGTCGTTGTCTTGTGCATAAACATCAGGACCTACAAATAGACCAGTTACAAAAAGACCGGCCAATAGGAGGTTCTTCAACTTCATTTTATTATGTTTTTTGCCTTTAATACTTCAATCACCTAAAAAACAAATATTTCCCTTACAATGTGATGCCTCTAGTATATTTTAATGCAAGTTTAACTTTTAAACCCGTTCATTATGAAAAATTAAAATTTCATCTGCTCCTAGTTTTTTTCGCTTCTTTAAAACGCCTGGAAGCTGAGGGGCATCTATTCCTTTTTCCCAGTGTACATTTCCCACAATGACCCTGGCTTCATCCCAAAAACCTTGTTCAATAAAAGAATTTAGTAGTTGTACACCTCCTTCTATCATGAGTACGCCCAGTTTTTTTTCATGTAAAAATTTTAGAATACGCATGGGAAGACGCTCGTGGAAGGGAGTTTCGAAAAAACTCAGATGGGGATTGTCATATCCGCTTTGTTGCCGGCGGCCCTTTTCTGTTATGATGACCGTCGGCCGGCCGTCACGGAATATTTTTAGATCTTTTGGCAGGCTCAGATCTTTATCGATGACCAGGCGTAGGGGAGAGGGCCCAAAAAAATACCGGTTGCTTAGTTGCGGATCATCAACTCTGGCCGTATTGGTCCCGATGAGAATGGCGTTGGCCTGGGATCTCCACTTGTGCGTTAAACGCTTGCTCAGGGGGCTGCTGATCCATTCCTGACGACTGTCGAGGGGGGCAAACTTTCCATTCAAAGTCTGCGCATATTTCAGGAAAACATATGGCCGATTCTCAGAAACGATCGTGGAACGGATGCGAGCGACTTCCTGCCCTTCTGCCTCTAAAAAGCCGGTGAGGACTTCCACTCCTGCCTCACGGAGGATCTCCACTCCTTTACCGGCCACCTCCGGACTGTTGTCGAGGCAACTCATAACAACTCTGGGAATTTTATGCTCCAGTATGAGAGATGTACAGGCAGGTGTTTTGCCGTGAAAACAGCAAGGCTCGAGGGAAACATAAAGTGTCGCACTAGAAATAAGCGGGCGGTCCTTTGGCTTTACAGAAAGTATCGCATTCACTTCGGCATGTGCATGACCATATCGCTGGTGATATCCCTCTCCAATGATCCGATCATGGTGTACTAGTACTGCTCCGACTGTTGGATTAGGTGCCACATGACCCTTTCCAAGCCTGGCCAGATCGAAACATCTCCTCATAAAAGACTCCTTTACCTCTTTTTTTTTCATTGTTCATCTATGAATTTTATAGATACGTGTATTTTTTTTGGCAAAAACTGAACAAGACTTGCACGCTTTAGGCTAAACTATTATTTTAGCAGAGTTCCTTTCTCTCAAAATAATCGTTTCCGAACCTCGTCTCAAAAGAACTTTCATTTGTTTGATGAAAAATTATTCCTTAACCCAAAACTCTATCAAACGTGTTATATAAAGTAAAATTAAAAAACTCCGATGACGATGTGTTATTGGATGACCAGGTATATGAATATCTAACCTCCGACCCCTACCTCGTTAAAGTGGATTTTGTCAATAACCTCAGAAAGCATTCCAGCGGCTGCGCTGTTTTTCAGAAAACCTGGAAAAAAGCCGACGGGGGATACAAAACGGAAACAATTTACCTCCACAAATTAGTTGCAGAAAAATTTCTGTCTCACGAAAAGTCAAACAGGAAAAAGTTGGTAGGAGCTAAAAACGGCAATAAATTGGATTGCCGGGTAGACAACCTGATCTATCGTTCCCGTTCGGTGGCCAGCCGAAAGCGTAAAACCAGCTCAAAAGTCGGCTATACCGGTGTGTATAAAGAAAACAACCGGTACCGGGCCGTCATTTCCATTAACCGCAAATCTGTTCACATCGGCATGTTCTCCACCGCCGAAGAAGCAGCCTTAGCTTACAATAAGAAATCGAGAGAATTGTACGGAGAGGATGGAAAGATCAACGTTATAAAACCCAGAAAGGCCAAAGAGGAGTTTTAAATAAGAAAGCGGCTTGGGGCCGCTTTCTTATTTTACTTTATTGCTCTGGTCATTTCTCTTTTTCCCGGAGGCCCTGGCAAGCTTTCTACCGTGAAGCCCAAGGCTTTTAGGCGTCGCTTTACTACTCCTTTAGCACAATAAGTAACCAGTATACCCTCCTTACGCAGGGCATCGTACATCTTTTTCAGTACAGCTTCTTCCCATAGCTCGGGTTGAGCAGAAGGAGCAAAGGCGTCGAAAAAAACTACATCAAATTTTTCCTTCTTGTCTATCTGCTCAAAAAGCTTTTTTACCTTCCGAATGGTAAAATGTTCACTCAAAGAAATCTCCTCCTCCCAGGCCGCTTCATGCAGCTGGAGAAATTTTTTTTGGTGCTCTGGATATTTTAGTAACTCAGCATAATTTAACTGCTGGTATTGATCAGGAGACAGGGGATAAGCTTCTATGCCTTCATAGTGGATTTTCAGCTGTTTTTTTTCAGCCTCGATAAAAGTCATAAAAGCATTCAGACCGGTTCCGAACCCAATCTCTAAAATGTCAACCTCAGTGGAGGTGAGCAATTTAGGGTACAAACCGGCCTCGATAAATACATGCCTGGATTCTGTGACGGCACCGTATTTTGAATGATAACTTACACCGTATTTGTGAGACAAGATGGAATGGGAACCGTCTTGTGTTTCGATGATTTGATCTGATTGCATCCCGATAACGTTTACCACTATACCAACTTCCCCTTTTGCTTAATTGGCAAAAGTAGGGGCAAGGAAATCAAAAAATAAGGTCAAAATGAAATTCCGGAGCGTTTTATCTGAGTAAAGCCTTGATCAGGTCAGCTTTCACTACTTGCTGAACTACTTTTGTGACCACCTTTTCCATAGAAAAGTTAGAAGGACAACCTACACCGCGGTTACAGGAAAAAGAAGCCATACACACTACAAAAAGAGCAGCGAATAATACTGTTTTACTGGATTGAGTCTTCATTACGTTACGTTTTTATAATTCTTACGGCATCGGAACGCAGAATATCCATGGAATATTTTTGCAGAACGCTCCAAAATGATCAAGAATTAGAATTTTTCACAAATATATGGAATTAATCCATTTATAGTATGGTGTAACACTTCTGAAAAAAGTAAGTTCTTTAGTGCAGCGCAACATAAATTACACATAAAAAAACCGAACCTACTGGCTTAGCACTTGTTTGAATACTGATATTTGCTATTTTTGCAGAGAATAGCAAACAGCCAAATTCCAAAATAGATAAAAAATTATGGCAAGAGAATTAGCACTACGCGATGCATTAAACGAGGCGATGAGTGAAGAAATGCGCAGGGATGAAAGCGTATTTTTGATGGGAGAGGAGGTAGCCGCATATAACGGGGCTTACAAAGTCAGTAAAGGTATGCTGGATGAGTTCGGCCCTAAAAGAGTGATTGATACACCGATCGCTGAATTAGGTTTTGCAGGAATAGGAGTAGGAGCCGCGATGAACGGCTTGCGTCCGATCGTCGAATTTATGACCTGGAACTTTGCCGTACTGGCTTTCGATCAGATCGTCAATAATGCCGCCAAAACCTTATCTCAATCTGCGGGCCAATTCAAATGTCCGATCGTGTTTAGAGGACCGTCGGGCGCTGCCGGTCAGCTGGCTCAGCAACACTCTCAAACATTCGAGAGCTGGCTGGCTAATGTGCCGGGCCTGAAAGTCGTTTCCTGTATCGATCCTGCTGATGCCAAAGGACTGCTGAAGTCCGCCATCCGCGATGATGATCCGGTCTGTATGATGGAATCCGAATTGCTGTACGGCTATAAAGGAGAAGTTCCGGAAGGCGAATACCTCGTTCCGATTGGAGTAGCAGCCGTCAGAAGAGAAGGAACCGATGTGACCCTCGTTTCTTTTAACAAAATGATGCTCCCAACTCTGGAGGCAGCCGAAGAATTGGCCAAAGAAGGGATCTCTGCTGAAGTAATCGACCTGCGCTCCATTCGCCCACTTGATCACCAAACGATCGTCGAATCGGTTAAGAAAACCAATCGACTGGTAGTGGTGGATGAGTCCTGGCCACTGGCCGGTGTTTCTGCCGAAGTGGCTTACGAAATTCAGAAGTACGCCTTTGATTACCTGGATGCACCGGTAACACGAGTGAATGCTGCGGATACTTCTTTGCCTTATGCTCCTACACTAGTTGATGAATACATGCCTAATGCGGCTAAAATCATCAAGGCGGTGAAGGAAGTGACTTATGTGAAATAGGGTTTATTCAAAATAATATACACAAAACGGTTTGGCTATCTTAAGAGTAGTTAAACCGTTTTTTTATTACTGGACAGCAAGCTTCAGCTTGCTTGGATAGCGAACTTTAGTTTGCTACTGTTATTTCTATCCTAACAGTCTAGGCAAACTAAAGTTTACCTTCCTGGCAAGCTGATTGGCGTTTAATTTTTAACCGCCGAATTTAAGCAAGCTAAAGCTCGCTTTCCTGGCAAGCTGAAGCTTGCTGTCCAAGTAAGCTAAAGCTTGCTATTTGGTGGTGATTAGACTAAGAAAAAAATGATGAACGACATTGATACGACTTCACTTCTCCTCTTTTTCCTTTGCGCTACCCTGATTGGAGTCGGGAAGGCGGGAGTGAAAGGTATGGGCATGCTGGTCGTCCCCCTGATGGCGGCCATTTTTGGAGGTAGATCTTCGGCCGGATTAGTCCTTCCTATGCTTTGCTTCGCCGATATTTTTGCCGTGGCTTATTACAATCGGCATGCCGAATGGAAGTATATCAAACGCCTCTTGCCTGCAGCCGGTGTGGGCGTGCTGATAGGTGTGATTGTAGGCTATTATGTCAATGACGGTGTTTTTACCAACCTGATTAGTATCATCATCATCGGCAGTCTTATTTTGATGCTCATTCAAGAACGCATGGTGATTTCTCAGCGCATTGTCGGCAGTTGGGGTATGGGCTCGCTTTTTGGGCTCCTGGGGGGCTTCAGCACCATGATCGGGAACGCGGCCGGCCCAGTGATCGCTACCTATTTTTTGGCTACCAAAATCCCCAAGAACGCCTTTATTGGAACAGCCGCCTGGTTCTATCTGATCGTTAACTTGTGTAAGCTCCCTGTCCACGTCTTCATTTGGGGAAGCATTACGCTGGAGAGCTTTAAAATGAATCTGGTGGCCATTCCTGCAATTGGCTTAGGCATTCTCATAGGCGTATACATCGTCAAGCTGATTCCTGAAAAGGCTTTCCGCTATTTTGTGATGATTATGACCTTCATCGTTTCCATTAAATTGTTATTTGGTTAACAGACCGACTTTCTTAAAAAGCCTTTGACGGTAAATGGCTGAAAACCTTGTTTGACCTATTCGAATAGTAACTTTCAGGTAGTCCGCGTCGTTCTGCCTAGGGAAAAAGACGGTCCCTCTGGTTTCATAGCCTGGCTTAAGGGTGGTTTTTCTCAAGGCCCTATTCGCCCAATAGTAGCGTTGATCATCCAGGGATTGGAGCCTGATTTCTGATTCAGCCTGGGAGATTTCATAATCTTCCCTCCTTTGCTGTCTTTCCTGTTCTTCATTCTGTTGTTCGACCGGATCTTTTTCCTGGCCGATGGAGGCTACGTCAGAAGCTAAATTAAGCCCTTGAGAAAGGAGTTCCATGGCCGCCTCATTACTTTGCTCAGCCTGCTCCCGGGATGCCCGTAAATCCAGTCGGAGTAATTCGCTTTCCGGATCGAGGGCCCTTGCAGGCTGCCCCAGTTCAGTGGTGTAGTCCTGTGACATAGCTGTTAAAGTGCATTGGCTTGGTTCAAGTAAAGTAGATTCACCAGAGAGATTACGCACGCCTACCTGAAACAGAAGCTGGGTGGGGGTGCTTCGGATGTACTGGAGTTCTACCTGAATGCCCTCCTGTTCGGGGAAAAGGATGTTTTCCGTACCGTTTAACCATTCATACTCTTCCTCAACTGGAGTCAATCGGGAAACGGGTTGTGGTACTGCACAGGCTTGTAATAGTAAGATAAGGGCCATTGGCAACAATGGGATGTCAAAAAACTTAGATCTCTTCATTTTGTCGGATTATTTTTTTCAATTAAAAGGAAACACCTGAGTTTTTCTACTAAAGAAATCTTAATATGAGACAAATCTGATGGGAATGTAAAATAATTGACGAAGTAAGTTGTTAGACAAAATATAGCTTAAGAAAGCTCGCAAGGTCTACTAAACCATTATATCGCGTTAATATGAAATTTAATATTGGATTTTGGATCACAATCTTGGGCCTCGCTCTCCCAAACATAGGCAGGAGCCAGGATTTCTCTACGCTTCCCACTCATCCGAAGCCGGGTGATCAAATTACCATCCTCTACGAGCCTGGGAACGGCCCACTAAAGGACGTGAAAGAAATTTCAGCCTCTGTGTATGTATTGAATGACGGTTTCCCGGAGGACAAGTCGGTACAGATCCCATTGCCCCGGCCGATCCCGATTCCTTTGAAACTGGAGAAGAAAGGCCCGCATTTCACGGGAAGCCTAAAGACGAGTAAGGCGACTAAGGTGTTGAAAGTTGTTTTTTACACCAGTGATAAAAAACTGGATCGTTACGGAGGTAAGGGATATAGCGTATTTATGTATGATAAGAAAAACGAACAGCCTATTCAGGGAGCGATGGCCCAGGAAGCTTTGGGTAAATTGACCCACGCTTATTATATGGGCCTGAATGTGAATCAGGAAGAGGCCTTTGAAGACCTAAGTAAGGAGTTTAGTTTGTATCCTTCCGGTAAGGATCACTTCACCTACTACATGACTTATGCCGGATTGGCTATGGAGTTAAACAAGCTGAAGGAGTTAAGCCAGGTAAAGGGCAGGCTCAAATCGCTGCTTGTTAAGAAAGATCCGGCCGAAACAGAGTTGACGCTGGCTTTCTCACTGGCGCAAATGCTGGAAATGCCTGATGAACAGGATCAGTTATTCAAAAAGATCAAACAACTTTACCCCAAAAGTTTTGTGGTGGAATTTGAGGTCCAGGACCGCTTTTATGAGTCTCAGGACTTAGAAGAAAAAGAGGAGCTTTTCCAGTTTTTAACGAAAGAGTTTAATGAAACGGAACTTCAAAAAAAGGCCTTAGCTGATGCTGCTATGGTATTGGCGAATGCTTTCCTCCCTTCTGATCTGGAAAAATTTAAGCAGTACGCCCTTTTGGCCAAAAACCGTCAGCAACTGGCCAGCCAGGCGAACGTCATGGCCTGGCAATTGGCAGGTGAAGGACTGGATCGCCCGGCCATTGACCTGGATCAAGCTGAAACTTATGTTGAAGTAGCTATTGAAGTAGTACAGTCTCAAATAACTGATTTAGAGAAAGATAACCAGCAAGGCCAAATTAAATACCTGAGGCTGAATGAGAGCTATGCTGCCTTCACGGACACTTACGCCCTCATTTTTTACAAAAGAGGAGAGGTGAAAAAGGCCTTGGAATACCAGGAAATTTCTCTTAAAAATGACCCCAAGCCTGCCTTGGAAGTAATCGACCGATATGCCGTGTATTATGACAAGATGAACGAAAAGTCGGCCACTAAGGAAATGTTGGCAGAAAAGATCCGTAACAATCAGGCGACCAACCGCATGAAAGAACGCTATGAAGAATTGGCGAGTAAGAAAGAATTGAAAGCATTGGTGGATATATCCGATGAACGCTACTTCAAAGAGGTCCGAAAGCAAATGATCCAACAACCGGCCCCCGCTTTTTCGCTCAAAAATCTGGAAGGGAAAACAGTGAATTTATCGGACTATCAAGGAAAGGTAGTGGTGCTTGATTTTTGGGCCACCTGGTGTGCGCCCTGTATCCGTTCTTTCCCCGGAATGCAGCAATTGGTAGACAAATACGAGAATGATCCGGAAGTCGCATTCCTATTCATCGATTGCTGGGAAAGTGAAGGAACAACGGTCGGTACAATTAGTGAATTTCTGGATAGAGAAAATTATACCTTTAATGTGTTGATGGATCCGGGTAATAAAGTGGTAGAACAATACGGTGTGGAGGGAATTCCCGCTAAGTTTGTGATCGATAAGCAGGGACAAATCCGCTTTAGCGATAGTGGGTTTAGAACAGTGGATCATTTGGTGAAAGAGTTGGGGGCGAAGGTGGAGATTTTGAAGAGGGAGTGATATTTTAGGGTTCTGGGGTGGAACTCGGTTTTTTTAGCTCGGGTTGACACCCGAGCTTATGAAGCTTTCGCCGCAATGCGGCTTTTAGCCTTGTTTTATCAGCCGCGTAGCGGTGAAGGCTTCAAGCCTACGGTGCTAAACGTAGGCAGAACAATATGCACCAAACAAAGCTGCAGCCATACGGCCCGCATGGGCGCAGCGACACTTAGCTCTGTAGGTCAGGTAAATAAGTGTAAAAATGCTGTTATGATGAATCAAATTCTGTTAGGAATTGTTTTTTTATTACTTGCTCAACCACTCTCTTCACAGGAGCTGCTGCACTTTTTTCCCGAAAAACCATCACCGGGGGAGAAAATTATGTTGAAATACGATTTGCAGCGATCACCTTTTAAGCAGATCAGTGATTTTTTTCTGATCGTATATTTTAAGGAAGCCCAAAAGCTCAAAGCTCAGGAAGTACCGCTCATGCGGCAAGGGAATGAATTTGTTGCAGCGATCAATACATCGGAACAAACCAAGGTTGTTTTTGTCAGGGTCCTGCCTAAGGATGAGTTGGAAAAGGAGTATAACGAAGATCAAACTTTCTATAGACAACTGTATGATAAAGAAAAGGAACGACCGGTTCAGGGAGCAAATTTCGCACTTGGCTATGCACTGTACTATGAATTTAGCCTGCTTGGAATGGAAGAGAACACGGAAAAGGGAGCTGCTTTAATGTCAGAAGAGTTCAGTCTTTACCCTGAATCGAAGCTGGAGCCAGCTTACATGGGACCCTATTCATCCATTTTGCTCCGCCAAAAAGGAAAGAGCGGCAGAGCAGAGCTGCTGAATATTGCTGAAATCTGGAGTAAAGAAAAAAAGGATGAGCAAAAAATGACCTACGCTGTGATGCTGTACCAACAATTAGAGGAAGAAGAGGAAGCCAAAAAGTTGGAAAAAAAGGTCATCAGAAAATACCCTGCCGGACTGCTAGTCAAAAGAGAACTCATGAGCGATTTCTGGGAAGCCAGGGATATTATGGAAGCAAAAGAACGAACCTTTGCCAAAATGGAAAGAATAGTGGATCCCGCTGATGAAAAGGATAGGTGGAACCTTTCCCAAATGGCAGCCAATCTGGCAGTTTCCTATGGGCAGTCCGGTAACTGGGAAAAATTTGATAAATACGCCCAGGTATCTCCAAAAGGCCGTGAACTCGCTAACTCGCTCAATTCCATTGCCTGGGGCATGGCTGGGCAAGACCTCCAACGGCCGGCACCGAATCTGGCAAGAGCAGAACACTTATCCCAACAATCTCTTCAACTAATCCGGGCAGAACTGAAAGATCCTTTGTCTGGAAAGCCGGATTACCTTAGTACACGGCAGTGGATTCAGGAGTTGAACCTCTTATACAGTTTTTTCTTGGATACTCACGCCTTAATCCAATACAAACTTGGCAACTTTGAGTTGGCCTTGCAGCACCAGGAAATGGCCCTTCAAAGAGATCCTGACCAAGCATTAGACAGCTATGAACGGCATGCCCTCTACCTGGAAAAAGTGAAGGGGGGACAGGCTGCGGAAAATTTACTTGAAACCTACATGCTTGAAAACAAAGCCAGCGATGCCATGAAAAGCCAATACAAACGTCTTTTCCTCGCCAACAACACGCTGGAAAGCGCTTTTGAAAAGCACCTGGCTGTATTGGACCGAAAGTCACGGGAGGAAGAAGGACAAGAGTTGAGCTTGAAAATGCTGGATTTGCCGGCAAGCGATTTTAACCTTACCAATTTACAAGGAAAACAAGTACAATTAAGTGATTTGATCGGGAAAGTAGTGGTAATAGATTTCTGGGCGAGCTGGTGTACGCCTTGTATTAATTCCTTCCCGGCTATGAAAAAACTGCTGGAAAAATACAAGGATGGAGAGGTGGTTTTTCTCTTTATTAACAGCTGGGAGACGGCAACAGATAAAGAACAATTTGTTTCCGGTTTTTTGAAAAATAGCGGGTTTGACCAGTTTACTGTATTGCTGGATAAAGAGGATGAGGTCATAGAATCTTATAAAGTTACAGGGGTACCCTCCACCTTTATTATCGGTCGTGAAGGGAAAATAAAGTTTATGAAAATGGGCTACGATGGAAATGAGGGGCGCTTGATTAACGAACTGGAGCGAATGATTGAATTAGTCGCCCAGTGATCAGTCTAATTCATCCCTCGATTTTCCATTTTCACTCCAAAGGAGTCCCAAACTCCTTTTCAATATCTTATATTTGAGGAAAGAACAACTTAAGGTGCTGTTGCATATTCAGCCCTTTTATAATCACCAAAAATCAAGGAAAATGTTACATCTTTTGAAAAGGCCTCTGTTGTTTCTATCACTTTTATCGTTTTCATTGGCATTGAGCCTTCCTTTGCATGCTCAGGACAAAGGTGGTCGTAAAAAGCGCATCGCTGTTTTGAGGTTTGACGATCGGTCCAGCAGTAATTTTCGTTGGGCGAGTTATAAAACAGTGGGAGAGGGGGTCATGGAAATGGTCATCACCGAATTGGTCAAAACCGGGAATTACTCGGTTATGGAGCGTTCCGAGATCGATGCCATCATTCAGGAACAGGGATTTCAGCAGTCAGGCATGGTGACGGAAGAAACGGCCGTAGAGGTAGGGAAATTATTGGGTGTAGAGCTGGCGGTGTTTGGAACGGTTACTGAGTTTGGTTACACAAATAACCGCAAAAATGTACGAGTGCCCGGAGTGAATGTAAAGGTAGGAAATAATAAAGCCACGGTGGCTGTCGACCTGAGGATCGTCAGTGTTACAACGGGCGAAATTCTTACCGCAGAAGATGTGCGAGAAGAAAAAACAGCGACTTCTCTAGGTGTAGATACCCGCAAATACGATTTTAATGACCAAAAAAGCTTTGACCAGTCTATCGTCGGCAAAGCGGCCCGCAAAGCGGTAGAAAGTGTGATCAAGTTAATCGACAAGGACGCTGAGCGCATACCCTGGCAGGCCAAGGTAGTAATCACCCAGGAAGGTAAGATCTATATCAACAGTGGCGTAGTGGATGGCGTGAAAGTGGGGGACGTTTTTACCGTCTACCGCCCCGGCCAAAAACTCATCGATCCTGATACAGGTATTGAATTGGGCGCTATTGATAAAAAAGTCGGCACCATAAAGGTAGTTGATAACCAGGCTGCAGAAGGTAAGGTGGCTATTTGTGAGATCATTACGGGAGAGGGATTTGAAAGAGGAGATGTGGTGAAAGAGAAATAGTTATCAACTAGGGGCTGTCTCATAACTCCTTCCATACGGACCGTCGGGTCGTCGTTATTCGACGCCCCATAGAATTTTTTTTAAGAGGTATTTTTAATGAAAAACGAAGTTTTTCATTAAAAATACCTCTTAAAAGAATATTATAGGCTGGCGAAAAAGGCCGTAGGTCTTATGAGACAGCCTCTAGTTTTTGTATCTTCCTATCCAAAAATATGAAACCAACATTATTCCCGATTTTCCTTCTCTTTTTTCCCCTCATTCTAATCGCCCAAAAGCCGGAAGCCAAGTCCCTCGACGGCCGAAAGCTCTATCCGATGAAGCTCAGCCAGACGACACAGACGAAGTATGATAAGCTATTGGCCGAAGCACAGAAAAACTACAATGCCAATCCTGAAGATCTTAACAACATCGTTTGGCTGGGACGACGGACCGCTTACCTCGGCCTATATAAAGAGGCCATAAAAATTTTCTCCAAAGGAATCAAGAAACACCCGAATTCACCTGAGCTTTATCGCCACAGAGGCCATCGATACGTATCCATCCGAAAGTTTGACAAAGCCA
Source organism: Bacteroidia bacterium (assembly GCA_030430845.1). Taxonomy (GTDB): domain Bacteria; phylum Bacteroidota; class Bacteroidia; order Chitinophagales; family Saprospiraceae; genus JANQPA01. The sequence goes on from JAUIKE010000121.1 coordinate 20,092, forward strand.
TCCGGGATTTTGAAAGAGCCGCCCAGCTAGCCGCAGGTCGCAAAATTGAAACAGAACCCGATGGACTGCCCAATAAAATGAATATCCCACTGAGCAATCTGCAATTCAATATTTACTACCATTGGGGATTGGCGCATTACCTAAAAGGAGAATTTGACAAGGCGGTTCCTATCTATCAAAAATGTATGGAATATTCGGACAATGATGACCTGATAACGGCAACGGCTGATTGGATGTACATGACCTATCGCCGCTTGGGACAGGAGGATAAAGCCGAACAAGTACTGGATAAGATTCATTCGGATATGAAAATCATCGAGAATGACGCTTATTTCAAACGTTTGTTGATGTACAAAGGAGAAGTAGAGCCCTCAGAATTGCTGGATCTCGAAAATAACGATCCGGATCAACTGCTCAATCTGGTTACACAGGGATACGGAGTAGGGAATTGGTATTTTTATAATGGCGATGAAAGGACAGCCAGGGAAATATTTCAGAAAATTGTAGGCACCGCTTATTGGTCAGCCTTTGGTTATGTAGCCGCAGAAGCTGATTTGTATAGAAAGTAGCTCATCAATAATCATATGGGAAAAAAAATGAAAAAATAAGGTAACTTCATCTTAGATGGGGGTACTAAAGAGAAACACCTACAAAAAAGAATACACAAACACAATCACCCTGGAATTGAACCTAAAACCTGTTGCTCATTGAGCAAATCTAAGAAAATACCACCTAATTTGTTCCTTGAAGGTATCAGGAACAAAGATTCCCTTATTATACGTTCGGTAATGAAGGCCTGTTTGCCTATGGTAACGAACCATGTACTTAAAAACAAAGGGAACAAACAGGATGCCGAAGACTTGTTGGCCGAAGCCTTTATGGTTGTTTTCCAAAAGGCCAAAGACCCAAAATTCTCCATAAATTATGCCGTTTCAACCTATGTCTTCACTATTTGTAAAAACCTTTGGCTGAAGCAATTAAGAAGACGAAAATTTAAGGACAATGGAGATTTGTCTGACATTGAGATGGCCATCCTGACCGATGATGTGCTAGCTTTGATGGAAAAGGAGGAGAGAGCCAAGCTGTATCAGGAAAAGATAAAAATGCTGGACAAACAGTCGCAATACATCCTTTTTCTGTTTTATCGGGAAAAAAATAGTTTCAAGGAAATTGCTCAAATTATGGAACTCAAAAGCCCAGGTTATGCCAAGAAATTAAAATTCCTGGCACAGAAGAAGTTGATAAAACTTGTTAAGCAGGACCCCCGGTACGAAGAACTAAAATCATGAAAGAATTATAATGAAGAAAAAGGATTTATTTCTTTTTTTTATGCAATACTCGCAAGGTATTATTTCAAAAGAGGACAAAATTAAATTGGAGAAATTACTAAAAAAATTCCCTGAACTGAGTGAAGAATGGGAAATGCACCTTGAGTTATACGAAATTTTGTCAGATTCGGACACGGCAGAATTTCGGGATTGGATTGTTGATTTGATAAAAAATGTTTCGAGTCAAAAAGATTTTTCCAATAGCAAGGCAGAAAATCAGGATCTGTAAACGCCCCTGCTTCCTGCCTTGCCTGACCTTGTAACAAGCCCGTAGGTTACTCTTTCGCTTCAATTAATAAATCAATGATTTTCCGGTATTCACGCCATCCAGTACTTCTTCCATAAACTGATTTTGTTTTAAAGGCGATGACCATATCCATTTTGGGGATGACTGTAATGTAATTGCCCCAGGCTCCTCTGGCACAATATGCCCCCTCTAACTTAGGAGGAACATCTTTACCATCCCATACCCACCACATATAGCCGTAGCCGAATTCTCCGTTTTTTAAAGAAGCCGGATTCATGTCTTCAGAAGGAGTATAAACCGATACAATTTCCTCTGCCCAGTCTTTTGGGATGATTTGCTTGTTACCCCATTGACCTTTTCTCAACATAAGCAGGCCGATTCGGGCGAGGTCTCTTGTTGAAAAGTGCATGTGGTAGGCTGGATATCTAGATCGCCGCATATCACCGGATTTTCGATGCATATCTCGTACAAAATCCTGCATTTGAAGCGGCTCTACCAGGTCTTTTTGTACAGCATCAAAGATATTCAGGCCGGTTTCCTTTTCGAAAGCAGCCCCGGCGGCATTAAAATCCCAGTTGTTGTACAAATAATAAGCCCCCGGTTTTTGAGATCCTCTTTCCGGGGCATCTGCTGAGTTATCTCCTGGGTTGGAGGCTTTATGGTAGATACCCGAACGGGCCGTGATCAAGTCCAGTATAGTGGCTTGTTTTTCAATGGGCAGCAGTCCGTCGTTATCGTCCATTTCTAATTCTGCAAGGGTTTTATTTAAATGAATTTTTCCGCTGCGTACATAATTACCGTACACCATCGCCAAGATGCTTTTCCGAACGGAGGCTACATAACTGAGCTCTTCAATGTCTCCAAATGAGGTAAGTATGCGGCCGTTAACGACTGCACATAGACCTGTACCATTGGTGCTGTCACTGAAATACCGTCTTGCTTCAAGTAGTTTATCCCGGTCATAGCCGGCCGAAGCCAATTCACTTGGCCAGAAACTTTCCCATTCCTCACCAGGCACCGGGGCCTGCTGTGCAGGAGCTGAGGAGTATATAAAAATCAGGAATAAAAAGGGTAGGGCGTACCACAGGTTCTTCATAGATAGGTGATTTTGTTGTAAGAAGTTCAATATCACCTTCAAGATAAGAAAAAAGGGGAGTGCCTCACTACAGAACACTCCCCCTTATGAATGTCTTCAGATTTTAGGCTTACTAAAGTCAATTGATCCAAGTCGCTAAATAGGCTCTCAAAAAAGTACAACTTGGAAAATCCTGAATAACATCCACTTGGATTTTACATTCTTTAAACTTGACTCTTTTTTTAGTACCTTCCACTAGCTAAAGGTTACCCTCTAAGTTGAATTTTTTTTAAAAAAGTTGGCTTTTTACTTCCATTCGATTCAAACCAAAGTTTATGAACAGAATTTTCAATACTTCACTCCTCATTCTTCCTTTTGTGCTCCTTTCTTTTATATTGGAGGCACAGCAAAATTTCGATGTGTTGATTAAAAACGGCCGGATCATTGACGGTACCGGAAGCCAGTGGTTTAGAGGGGACATCGGTATCAGGGACGGTAAAATTGCGAAACTTGGCCAGTTGCCGGATGCTACTGCTACCCATATCATCGATGCTCAGGGGATGGCCGTGACGCCCGGTTTCATAGACGTGCATGGCCATATTGAAGGAAGTATTTTGAATAGACCGGAAGCTAAAAACCTGCTTTTCGATGGCGTGACAAGCATGATTACAGGTAATTGCGGAGGATCGAGAGGAGACCTTGCCGCCTTTTTTGAAGAACTTAGTGATACGGGCACCTCCATCAATGTAGCTTCTTTAATTGGGCATAATACAGTCCGACGAACTATAATGGGAGAAGACGATCGAGCGCCTTCGGAAGAAGAATTGAAGCAAATGAAGGAAATGATCAGTCAGGCCATGAAAGATGGGGCGGTTGGCTTATCCACCGGTTTGTTGTATGTGCCGGGCACTTTTGCAAAAACGGATGAGATTGTGGAACTAGCAAAAGTAATGGCGCCGTATTCGGCTGTGTATACTTCTCATATCCGCTTTCAGGACGGCAGGGTGTACGAATCTATTGCCGAAGCCGTAGAGATCGGCCGACAAGCTGGGGTGCCGGTTGAAATTTCCCATATAAAAATTAAAGGCAAAAGATCCTGGGGCGGTACACCTAAAATGATCAGTCAGCTGCAAGCTTATCGCGATGAAGGAGTCGATGTAAGCGTTGATCAGTACCCTTACACAGCCGCAAGTACGGGACTGAGTGTGACGGTGCCTACCTGGGCGCAGGCCGGTGGACGTGATTCTCTGAAAATAAGAATCAATGATTCCACTCAGCGTAAAAAGATATTGGAAGGTATGGAAGACCTTCAGCAGAAACTTGGTTTTGAGGATTATAGCTACGCTTATGTGGCGAATTGCCCGTGGAATGCTGAATACAACGGAAAAAGCATCCCCGAGATCAATGCTTTGAAAGGACGCCCGTCGGGAGAAAAATACGAGCGTGAAACCATCCTGGAAATGCTCGAAAAGGGTAGGAGGGTTCAGATGATCTATCACTATATGGGAGAAGAAGATGTACAGAATCTTATGCAGTACGAAGGTACCATGATTGCTTCTGACGGCGGTATCCCAGCTTTTGGCAACGGCAATCCCCATCCGCGTTCTTATGGCACGAATGTTAGGGTACTGGCACATTACGTACGTGAGAAAAAACTGTTTTCCCTGGAAGAAGCCATCAGGAAAATGACCGCCCTGCCGGCCAGGCGCTTCCAACTCAACGACCGTGGTTTGTTGCTCCCCGGCTTTGCAGCTGACATACTGATCTTTGACCCGGAAAAAGTACAGGATAAGGCTGAATACAGCGCTCCACACGCTTACTCAGAAGGAATGGAGTACGTGATCGTCAATGGCAGGGTGGTCATCGAAAAAAGAGAATACCAGTCAGTGAAGTCCGGTCAGGTGCTGAAAGGCCCGGCTGCTAATTAATAATCCAGCGCTGCTTGAATCATCATGAATTCATTAATATTCTCCATATCCACCGTGCCTATCAGAAAACCGTTTTCCATGACGGGAAAGAAGGATAGTTGACGACCCTGCACTTTTCGGTAAATGGTACTCAGATCTTCATGAGGCGATACCATTAGAAAGTCTTTTTTCATCAAGTCTCCGGCAGATTGCTGGGTTTGTTTGTTCTGGAAAGCTTCGGTAATGTCTTCGTTGAACAGGACACCTGCCACTTCTCCGGAAGGGCCAACTACAACAAAATGCCGCTCGGTGCCGGACAATAACACGGATCCTACTTTTTCCATGGTATCCTCCGTCTGTAGGGTGGTGAACTCCGTCATCATCGCTTCTCTTACTTTGTGGCCTTTTAATAAAGACATATGCCGGATCATCATGTATTCGCCGGAAGCGCCGAAGTAGACGAAGAGAGCAATAAAAATTAAGAACGGATTATACATCAAGCCAAGAAAGAAGAACAATACGGCTATAACCTGCCCGAGGTTAGCCGCAATTTGGGTAGCTCGCACTCGATCCATGCTAAATGACAGTATGGCCCTGAGTACTCGCCCGCCATCCATCGGGAAGGCAGGGATGGCATTAAAAACAACCAGCATAATATTGGTGATGAAGAGATATAAGAGGAAGTTTCCGCCATTAATGACCTGAAACATGGCCTCCGCCTCTTCCGGGTTTTGGAAAACTACCAGTTGAGAACGAATGAAAAAATAAAGGAAAAAAGCGATCACTATATTCACAACAGGCCCCATCACCGCTACTAATAATTCTTGCTTGGGGTCCTCCGGCATGCGCTCCAGGCTGGCCACTCCGCCGATGGGCAGTAGGGTGATCTTTTTTGTACTGATCCCATACCGCCGGGCAGTGAGAGAGTGACCCAGTTCGTGCAGAATAATACACACAAACAGAATCAGGACAAACGCAATCGTCCAAAATACCGATTCGGTATTACCACCCTGACTCCAACCCACATAAACAGCCCACAAAATGATCAGTAAAAAGGTCCAGTGTACTTCGAGGCGGATACCGGCAATGCGGCCAAGATTGATTGATCCTCTCATGCTTATCGTATTTTATTATTTAACAATATAAAAGTTAGAAGGATCATTTTCGATGATGAATGTTAGCAATGAAAAAATAGAGAATGCATAATGATTCTATATTTTACTCAGTTAAAATTTTCTTAACAAATTAATTTTAAAAAAATATTCAAACTAAGTACCTGAACTGAAATATATTTATAGAAGTTGTTTAAAGTTTTGAATCGGCTTTGTCCAACTTTCTCAAAAGGATGATGGAAAAAGCCAAATAATGTAATCCAAGCCAATGCTTGTCATTGGTTTCGTAACGAAGGATCAAATTTTTGAAGCCATCTAACCAGGCATTGGTTCTTTCGACTACAAAACGTTCTTTATATAATTGAGGATCAAACAAGTAGTCATTTTGATCCGAATCTTTAGTGTTCCGCTTATTGAGGTCAATATTTGGAAATATATCCAATTGGTCACATATAGCTCTTAGCTTTTTACTGTCAAAGCCGGCATCCGCATTCATAAATAAGCCTTCCACCGCGATTAGGGCATCGATTAAAGTGCCAATAATTTTGGACACCGTTTTTTCGATTTCAAATAGGTCATTATGATTGCCGGCCACTGGTTCGGAACAAGCTAATGGAATTCCTTGCTGATCGGTCAAAAAAAGCATATTTGTCGTCTTTGCTTTTTTACGACCTTGATAAGCAACTGCTATTCCTCCTCTTTTTACTGGGGTATGAGAACCGTCAAGTTGAAC
>JAUIKE010000122.1 GCA_030430845.1 Bacteroidia bacterium
GAGCAGGCAGGCCTGTTGATGCATGGCACGGCCTTGATCATGCCCCCCTTCATTTTCACACACGAACCTACTTTTGCACAGGATCAAAACTTGTACAACCTGGCCGGGCACATCCATCCATGCGTACGCCTGCGAGGACGGGGGCGTCAACGACTGCGGTTGCCCTGCTTCTATTTTAGCCCTACAGGAGGTATTTTACCGGCATTTGGTGCATTTACAGGAATGGGAGAAGTGGAAGCCAAGAAGGGAGATCAGGTTTTTGTGATTGCGGAGGAGACGGTGGTAGAAGTTTAAAATACGTTTATTCCAACATAGACAATACAGGCTCCACAATACTTCGTATTTCCTCTTTTGACAGATAGGCCTTACCGACTACCCGCAAACCAGAAAAAACCATGTACATGCTCAGGGCCAGAGCCCGGGCATTTTTTTGGGAAGCGATTTCTCCACGGGCCTGTCCTTTTAAGATCAGGCTCTGAAATAGCTTTACAAACTGTTGTTGGTTATTCAACACCCGTTTGCGGATATCAGGATCACAAGCAGCTAGTTCGGTGGTAGTGTTGACGACGAAACAACCTTTTTTATCCTCATCGGACAGGACTTCCTGAACGGCTTTTTCCAAGAGGGTTCGAATCGTCGTTGTGACGGGTTCCGGGCGGTCCAGCAATTTTTGATTCATTTCCTGATTAATCGCCATGTAGCGATCCAGCGCTTTTTCAAAGAGTTGCTTTTTCCCGCCGTAGGTATCATACAAGCTCGCCCGATTGATCCCTAAATGATCTACCAGGTCCTGAATAGACGTAGCGTGATACCCTTGTTGCCAAAACAAGTTCATTGCTTTTTCTAAAACTTCCTGCTCATCAAATTGCTTTACCCGTGGCATATTTAAATAGTTTAGGACATTTCAGCCCTTCGGCTGAAATGTCCTATAGTAAGCGTTTTGGAATAATAGTTCCAAAATATACGAAAAAAATTTTACAGCGTTGCCATACCGCCGTCCACTTCTACCTCGGTACCGACCATGAAGGAAGAGTCATCGGAGGCCAGGAAGAGCACATAATTAGCTACTTCTTTCGCTTTTCCGAATCTTCCCAGGGGTATACCTTGCAAGATACCCTGAGCGACTTCGTTGATTTGTTCTTCGCTCATACCGGTTTTGGAGAAAAAGGGTGTTTCGATAGGTCCGGGGCTTACGGCATTTACGCGTATTCCTCTGCCCACCAATTCGGCCGACAAGGTCCTGGCAAAAGAGCGAACGGCTGCTTTTGTGGCGGAATAGACGCTAAAGCCCGGCATTCCTTTTTGATTGACGATGGATGTGTTGAGAATTACCGAGGCTCCTTCTTTCAGATAAGGCAATGCTTTTTGAACACTGAAGAACACGCCTTTGACATTCACGTCGAACTCATAGTCAAATTGTTCTTCCGTGACCTGATCAAGGGGAGCCGGAACACCCAATCCGGCATTCAGAAACAAGGCATCGATCTTTTGGTACTTGTCTCCTATCGCCTTAAAGAAAGCCGAAATCTCTTCTGCTTTGCTAACATCCGCTTGAATGATATCAGCGAATAAGTTGGGAAATTGCTCTTTGGTTTCGGCCAGTCGCTGTTCGTTCCTGGCATTGGTGATAACAATAGCACCATTTTCTTTGAATAATTGAGCGGTGGCCAGTCCGATGCCGCTATTCCCGCCGGTAATGACGGCTACTTTTCCTGCTAGTTTGGTCATGATATGTTAAATGATTACTGTTTACGGAACGACCGTTCCAAATTCATTTTATTTTAGAACAATCGTTCCAAATAAAAGTTTTAGTAAGCCCTGATTTTTTTTCCTTAAAACAATCGCCTCAAAGAATTCAATTAAGCTGTTCCCCCTACAATCTGGCTCATTTCCTTTTGGAAAGCCAGGGGAGATAAATTATTGTGTTGTAAAAAGAAGGAGGAGAAATCATCTATTTGAGGGAAGCCGAGGGAGGAAGAGATATCCAGGAGGCTCGAATCATTGTAGAACAGCAGGCGCTTAGCTTCGAGATTTATTCGCCATTGAAGATATTCTTCCGGCTGGATTTGCATGGTCTGATGGGTAACTTCCTTAAGGCGTTCAGTAGAAATTTCCAGGAGCTTAGCATATTGAGCAATGGGTAAATGCTGATTGAAACGGCCCTCCACTAATTTTTTAAATTTAAAATTCAGGCGAAGCAATGCATTCAATTTGGGCATCTTTCCATTTTCGGCTCCGTCTCTATGCAGGTGAGTTATCAATAGTCTGATATAATGGATGATCATATCCTTCCAAAAATCTGATTTAACTACAATTTCATACTCTAACTGCCAAAGGCAAAAATCCAGATCTCTGGATCTGCATTCATCAAAATTGAAAACAATGGATTGGTATTTTAGTTGGTCGAAGAAACCGGCAACAACTTTGTCCTTACAAAGCTCCTCTTTGAAAGATTTGGAAAACGAAAGAATCACCATCTCGTACTGATCCCCCATCATGGATTTAAAGTAATGAACCTGGCCAGGCTGCACGATGAAAATATCTCCTTTTTTGGCGCTAAGCGGCCTGAAGTCTACAAACTGCTCCAGGCCATCCGTATTCTTAAAAAAGATAATTTCAAAGAAATCTTTTTGATTGACTGGAGAAGATCCGTTCTCTTTCCCATGCTTATCCAGGAAATGGATCTTCACAAATTCCTCACTCTCCCACTCATTCTTTCTATGGCTCATAACGATTATTTCAGTTCAAGAACTCCCGCAATCTATGACATTAAAAGCCCAAAAACCTGATTTCCTTCAATTTAGTTTTGAATTCATCCAAATTTTTATTGACATTTTTTTGTTTAATTTGTTACCAATTATGCATAGAAAACATTTTTCATCATTAACACGCACCAAAAAAAGCATTATGAAAAGTATCAATTGGATCCAATTGTTTTTTGGACTTACCTTATTCGGCCTGGTAGCCTGTAATTCAAATACGGCTACTGAGAACGAAGGAGAAGAAGAAGCTACTGAAGAGGAAATGCAGGAGGAACAGGCTCCCGCCGATGATGTAGCAACTCTTTCCGGTGAAAACTTTACCATTTCCGTACTAGAGGCCGGCATCCCGAGCCCACGTAAAGAAATGAAAGGTACGATTGGCGATATAGAGGTTACTATTAATTATGGTAGCCCGTCGGTTAAAGGTCGAACGATCTTTGGAGAATTATTGCCTTATGATGAGGTATGGCGTACCGGAGCCAACAAATCTACCAGCATTACTTTTTCCGGCGATGTGAACATTAATGGCCAAAAACTGGCAGCCGGTACTTACGGACTGTTCACCGTCCCTGGAGAAGAAAAATGGTCGGTTATCTTTAATGAAGAGTACGACATGTGGGGTACCCAGTACTCTGAGGATAAAGATGTTCTTAAAGTAGAAGCCATGCCGTCATCAATGGAAGCATCTCAGGAATCCATGGAATTCGTCATCGAAGGAAATGATATAGTCCTGAAGTGGGCCAATGTGGCTGTGCCCTTTACAGTAGAACCTGTTTAGAAAGGTGAAGGACGAAGGTCGAAGGTCGAATGTTTCTTATTCGGCCTTCGACCTTCAAATTCCATTCTTTATGTATTTTTTTTTCAAAAAAATGTTATCAGTGCATCATAATCACATTTTTCTTCGTTAAGATGGAAAAAATGTGAGTTATGATTAAGAAAACCTACCTTTTGATACTGTTAGGATGTATCTTCCTATTACCCTCCTTCACACACGCGCAACAAAGTTCTTTTTTTACAGTTTTTGTAGGTAATTACCCAGATCCGCAAGCAGAGCAATTTTCATTACTTAAGCGATACGGTTTTTTGTACAAGGAAGATCTCCAGCAAAATATCTCAAAGGTATATCTTGGTGGATTTTCCAACCGTAAGGAGGCGGCCGCTTTACTCAGCAAGATAAAGCCGCTTTATACAGAGGCGGCCGTGGTTGAACAAAAGTTTGACCCCAAAAATGAGGTAAGCGTCATCCAGGTAGCTACCCGAATCTTCACTCAGGACATTGAATGGGAAGAGTTCAGAAAACTGGACAACCTGTACGCCATGATCGACGGCGATAAAATTAAGATCGCTACAGGTATTTATCCCTCTTTTGATGCCGCCCGTCAAGACCTCGACGCCATTCGAGCCGTCGGCTTTAAGGATGCCTTTATAAAAAACGTCAATGGCGTTTTGCTGAAAAAACTGTCGGTATTCGAAACGGGATTAAAGCAGCCTCTGATCCCTATCCAATTAGAAGATAGGCCGGTGGCTGTCAGCCAGCCTTCTCAAAGAACAACCGTCAGGCAGCCAAAGACCGTCAATATTCCCCAAAAAGAAGAGACGGTCGCCGGTCGTCAGGCAAGTCCCAGAGGATACGAATCCATGATCCCTATGAAAGGACAATCTTCTGTACAGCCCAAATCGCCCCAAGGCTATGACGATCCGGCTACTTATACGGCTACCAAGGGCGGGCTCAGCCAACCTGACATCAGATCTCAGGTGAAAAGAGCCTCCGTTCTGGAACTTCAGAAGGTCCTCAAACTGGCCGGCACCTACAACGGAGAATTGGATGGCTACTACGGGCCGGGAACAACAGCCGGCTATGAAAAACTCAGACAACAGAACAGAGATATCCAGAAATACAGTGTTTTATCTCAATATACAGATGTAGGTCAAGCAGATATGCGGCCGCTACAGCAGGCCATTAACAGTCTGCCTACGGACCCCAGTGCGTCTAATGTAGTGGCTGGATCAAATGAAGCCATTGCAAAGGCTTATCAGGCATACAGCCTTTTCGGCTCGTTAGGACCAACCAATGAAGTGAACCTACTTATGAACTCCGCTATTAAGCAAGCTTACAATGCTGCTCAAATGCAGGGCCCTGCTCCTTTTGATTATACAGCTACCTATGCTTACAATGATTGGAGCCAGTTGGTATTGCACCTTTTGTACATTCATGGAGCGCCTGCCAATACTTATGCCGCTCCGTGCTGGCTGATCCAGGCTCACCCACAGGTAAGCGCGCAGGCGCAAGCCAACTATGCCAACATGAATGCCAGTTTGCCCATGCAAAATTGTGATCAATTCATGGATTGGGATGAAATCAAACTTTTGGTAGCCATCGCCAATGACATGAACGGCAATCAACAGCCGAGTCCACAGGAAGCAGCGGCTGACGCGTCACTAAGAGCTCAGCTATATACCACCAGCGCTTCCCTGGAAAATGCCAACCAGGCATCATACGAAAGATGGAACCGCGAACTTTGGGTGGCCCTCAACAATTGGGGGATGTCCGATCCGCTGCATCAGCGCATGATCACCTCACTCAAAGTAGCTTACTTCCAGTCGCAGGTTCGTCTTGAAGATTTCTTTATGGACAAAGGCTTTAAGTATGAAGATGCTTCGGGCCTGGCCCTGGCAACACTGGAAACCTTAGTAGGAAGGGATTTAAAAAGATTCCTTTAAAAAAAGTGGATCGGCGAGTGCCGATCCACTTTTTTTTCACTCAATTACTTCAAATACCATATCAAACTGGCTATCCACTGCATAAGGAGTGGTATAAGCGAAATAAAAGAGTATCTCTAACTTAAAGCGGGGCTCCAGCAAAATAGGCCTTGCATTCTTTAAGGTAGGCAACAAGCGCACTTCTCTACCTGCCCGATTCACAATATTATCAATATAAAACACTTCATCGGCAAGCGTACAAGGCTCAGGTCCATCCGGACAGACCCGGACGGAAATCTCCCGGATGTAATCATAATCTTCATTGTCCAAAGATCGCATTGTTGCGGAATAGGGATTAATCGCCCTGATGCTTACCGTATCGACCAGATTTTCACTTAAGTAAAAATCAATATTGGAACTTACCCTTTGCTCAAAAGCTCGGGGGAGAGACGCACTCAAACCTGCCGGTATTGTAAACTGCGTATTGGGATAAACCATTTCGAAGAGGCGTTGCCCTGTGTCGCGTTGACAGGTAATCATCAGCAATGCCGCCGGAAAAATAAGCCAGTAGTTCTTTATCATAATTTAATTCTTTCCTTGTATATTACTATCGAACGTAATTATTGATAAGCTAGTACAGTAAAACAAGGAATATTTGACGGGCCTGAGTAGCCCTGTAAAATATTTAATAAACGATCATTATGGGCGAACAAAAAGTATCTCTGGCATCGGATGGATCACAAATGCAGAAATTTGTAAAAAACCTGCTCCAGGATGTCGAAGCATTGAAGTATATGCTTGAACATGATTGGTTCGAAACGGATACCATGCGAATTGGGGCGGAACAGGAACTCTGTTTGGTAGATAAAAAAACGCTCAAACCTGCCACTATTGCCATGGAAGTACTTGAAGATATGAAAGAGTTTCCGTGGGTAGAAACAGAACTGGCCAGCTTTAACCTGGAAACCAACCTCACTCCTCGTGTCTTTACCGGCGACTGTCTTAGTCAAATGGAGGATGAAACACAAAAGAATCTCCAAACCATCAGTAAACACTTAAAGCCTCATCAGGCGGAACTCATCCTGACCGGCATTTTACCGACCCTCCGTAAGTTTGATCTGGAGATGAGTAATCTGACTCCAAAGAAGCGGTACAAAGCCCTGATGGAAGCCATCAACAGTCAGCTGATCGGAAGTGCTTATGAATTAAGATTGAGCGGCATTGATGAACTGTTACTCAAGCATCAGTCACCTCTACTGGAGGCCTGCAATACTAGTTTTCAGGTACACCTACAGGTGAAGCCCGCTGATTTCGTAAAGCTCTACAATATCACCCAGGCACTCACCGCTCCCATCATAGCAATCTCTGCGAATTCTCCCATTGTTTTCGGAAAACGATTATGGCATGAAAGCAGGATCGCTCTTTTCCAGCAAGCGCTGGACACCCGTACTACGCATGAACATATGCGCGACAGGAGTCCTCGCGTCAACTTCGGCAGCGGCTGGCTGGAAAAATCTATTCTAGAGATCTACAAAGAGGATATTGCTCGCTTCCGGGTCTTGCTGAGTGCCGATGTGGAAGAAGATTCGCTCGGGCTGATCAAAAATGGAGAAGTTCCCAAGTTACGGGCCCTACAGGTTCATAATTCCACGGTTTATCGCTGGAATCGCCCCTGTTACGGCATCAGCGATAACGGGAAGCCCCATCTGCGTATTGAAAACCGGGTTCTGCCCGCAGGCCCTACAGTTGTGGACGAAGTAGCCAATGCAGCTTTTTGGTTGGGTGCGGTAGAAGGCATGGCCTTGGAATGTGGTGACATACGCCAAAAAATGAGCTGGGAAGACGCCCGGGATAATTTCGCCAAAGCGGCCCAGTTTGGCATCGATTCTGAATTTACATGGTTTAAAGACAAAAAAATATCTGCCTGCGATCTTATCCTGAAAGAGTTAATCCCTATTTCCAGAAAAGGATTGGAACATAAGAAGGTAGACAAAAAGGATATTGATAAATACCTGGGTATCATAGAAGGCCGGGCAAGTGAACATATGAACGGCGCTCGCTGGCAATTAAGAGCCTTCAGCAAACTAAAAAAAGAAGTAGATCGGGATGAAGCACTGAGCGTACTGACCTCATCTATCATAAAAAATCAATCGGAGGCCCGGCCCGTCCATACCTGGAAACTGCCTAAAACCAACGATCTGGCAGATTACAGTCCTTCCAAACTGAAAGTGGAGGAGTTTATGGAAACCGATCTTTTTACCGTTCAAAAAGATGATATCATAGAATTGGTCACCGAATTGATGGAATGGAGAAAACTGAGATATGTACCGGTAGAAGACTCGAAAGGGAAATTAATCGGATTAATCACTTCCAGGTTATTATTGCGTTATTTTTCCAGAAAAAGCAGAAGTCCGGAAAGTGTCAACCAAGAAGTGATCAAAGATATCATGATCAAAGATCCTATAACGATCGCCCCTTCTGCGACCATATTGGATGCCATCAAAATAATGAGGGATAAACGCATTGGATGCCTGCCGGTGGTACAGCAAAATGAGTTGGTTGGGGTCATTACGGAAATGGATTTTGTGAGGATCTCCGCCCGCCTGATCGAACGTTTAGAAGCTAAATGATGAAGTGGGCTCCGGCCCACTTCATCATTATTTACTTTTCTTCCACTGCTGCCACAATCGGCTCCTTTTTCTCGCCCTCTGTTCCTTCGCCTTCCTCTTTGCTTTCCGGCCAAATCACATTGGGACAATTGAGGGCCGTTTTCGTCCTTTTATCCACCTCCGGGAAGGTACTCTGGGTGTAGCGATCATACTGCTTATCTTCATTCAGTTGCTTTAAGAATTCCGCGAAGATCGGCAAGGCCGTATTGGCCCCCTGCCCTAATCTGAGTGAACGAAAACGCACGGCTGGGGATTCTGCCCCTACCCAGGCCCCTGCGACTAAAGTAGGCGTAAAGCCCATAAACCAACCATCAGAATGATTCTGACTGGTACCGGTTTTTCCACCCAATTCATTCTCAAACTTGTACCGGTATCTCAATCTCAAACCGGTCCCTCTGTCTACAGCCGATCGAAGCATTTCTCTAACCATATCCGCTTGCTCGGTGGTCAGTACCTGAGCCCAGGAAGCGGTATCGACGGGCTGGGTATTATCTATCAGCACCTGCCCGTCCCGCGTAAGTACTTTCTCAATATAATAAGGCTCCGGACGGCGCCCCCGGTTGACGAAGGTACCGTACACTTTAATCATATTACTCAGGGAAGTCTCCACTGCTCCAAGAGCAATGGCCGGCACTCCGGGCACCGTATCTGCCACGCCGAGCTGTTCTGCCAGTTCTGCTACATATTTAGGCCCTGAGCGCATCGCCATGCTCACCGTTACGGTATTGATAGACTTGATCAGTCCGCCTTCCATTGAATAAGAGCCGCCGTATTTATCGTCTGCATTTTTGGGTCGCCAGCCTTCATATTGCCAATAGGTACGGCGGTAATTACCCGTATAGGTGCAAGGGGAAATCCCTCTTTTAATGGCATTGGCGTACACGATGGGTTTGAAGGTAGAGCCCACCTGGCGTTTGGATCGGACATGGTCATACTGGAAATACTTATGCTCAATACCTCCCACCCATGTTTTGATCTTACCGGTTTGAGGTTCCATAGCCAAAAAACCGGCATTAAGGAACGACAGGTAATACTTAATGGAATCCATTGGGCTCATTTCTACCTCCTTCTCTCCTTTTTCCCAGTCAAAAACCGTCATTTTCACAGGCGTATTAAAAACAGTATCGATCTCAGGTTCCGAAAAACCACCGGCTCTGAGCATTTGGTAACGATCAGAAGACTGCTTGCTGAGTAGCAAGATGGTATCGTTTTCCCAGGGCGTTTCTTCACCCAAATGCTCCAGAAAGTCTTGCTGAAGATCTTTTAAGCGGCCTTTCAAGGCTTTTTCTCCATAGGCCTGCATCGTAGCATCCAGGGTGGTGTGGATCTTTAAACCGTCGGTATAAAGATTATAGGACATACCATTCTCTTTCCGGAAATCCTTCAATTTCTCTTTGAGTTCCAGGCGAAGGTGCTCCCTGAAATGCGTCGCCAGGCCTTCGTTATTATCTAGAGGTGCATAATCCAGCCCCAAAGGTTTTGTCTTCAATGCCGCAGCCTCCTTTTTCGATAAATATCCGTAGCGCTGCATTTGAGCCAGCACTAAATTCCGGCGCTCTACCGAACGTTCCGGGAATTTTATCGGATTGTATCTCGTAGTCGCTTTTAGCATACCAACCAACACAGCCGACTGAGTCGGGTTCAGCCGATTTGGAGTGGTGCTGAAAAATCGATGTGCGGCCACCTTGATGCCATAGGTGTTCTCACTAAATGGAACAGTATTGAGATAAAGCTCCAGTATTTCTTCTTTGGAGTATAAGCGTTCCAGTCTTTGGGCGATAACAACCTCCTTGAGTTTATTGACCACCAGGCTCCCAAACCCATATTCTTCGCGTGGATACAGGTTTTTTGCTAATTGCTGACTGATGGTACTACCCCCTCCGGACGAACGATCTTTCATCAAAACACTTTTGATCAAAACCCTGGACCATGAGCGCAGGTCTACTCCATGGTGCTGGAAAAAACGCGCATCCTCTGTAGCGACAAGAGCATGGATAAAATCAGGAGAGATGTCTTCATATTTGACATTACTTCTGTTTTCAATATAGTATCTACCTAATAAAGAACCATCGTCAGCCAACACTTCTGAAGCCTGGTAGTTCGTCACCATTGCCAGGTCTTCCTTATCAGGAATTCGGCCGTAGGCCCCTAGGGTGATACTTAAAAACAAAATGCCGGTGAAAATAGAGGCGAGCAGTCCGAGAAAAAAAACACCTAATGCTCCCCAAAAAAGGAAGGGGTATTTGAAACGGGCTGTTTGCCACAGCCACCTTACATTTTCTGACAAAGCGCTTAGCGTGTGACGGATCAGGTCACGGAGCTTTGCCGGGCGATAATTGTTGATTAATAGTTTCATGGGATATCTAATATTTAATGCTTTTACTTTTGGACCTTCAAAAAAGCCCGAAGTAACTTTTTTAACTCAACTTTAATGTTATTTCAACATGGTGAAAGTTGATTAATGCAGTCTTCTAACACTTCCTTGCCGGAATATTAAAAGTGGCTGCTCCCATGAACGATCTTTAGTGTATAGATATGTAGTTTTTCTATGTCTTGCCTATAAATACAGGTCGTAGGAATGCTTTGAACGATGGGTTCTAAAAGAAAATACGATTGTGATTAATCGATCCTTTTGTCTTCTTTATTTTAAACGAACGAATAGGGCTATAGGTTCCTTTTTTTCAAAAAAAAAGCAGGAAAATATCAAATGCTGAATAAAAGAATGATTAATATTATAGATAACTACTCAGATAAGCATTTAAAATATTAATCATTCATATAATAAAAAAATGAAAACCAAGCTTTCGTTTCCATTATTTACCCTGCTTTTAGTCTTTTTGTGGAGTTGTAATTCTTCTAAAACAGAAACGATACCCGGAGAAGGCGCCACCGTATTTACTAATGTTCAGGTGCTGCCTATGACTGGTGAGGACATTCTGACGGATCAAACCGTTGTTGTTAGGGAGGGCAAGATCGAAAAAATAGCCCCTTCCGAAGCAATAAAGGTCGGTGAGGGTGCCACCCTGATTGATGGGGCCGGTAAATTTCTTATGCCGGGAATTGCCGAAATGCATGCCCACATTCCTGTTGCTCAGGGAGAAAATGATAGTTTGGTGAAAGAAACCCTCTTGCTATACCTTTCAGGAGGAATTACCATTATCCGGGGCATGCTCGGTAATCCCTATCACCTGGAATTGCGTCAGGCTGTAGCAAATGGAGACATTCCGGGTCCACGGATTTTCACTTCCAGCCCTTCCATGAATGGCAATTCAGTAACCTCCGCACAAGAAGCCACAGACAAAACCACACAGTACCAGAAGGACGGATATGATTTCCTTAAAATCCACCCTGGTATTGAACTGGATGCTTTCACTCAATTGGTAGAAACCGCCAGAGCGGTCGGTATCCCTTTCTCCGGGCATGTGCCTATTGCAGTAGGTATCGATCGGGCTATTGAGTTCAAATACGCCTCTATTGACCACCTGGATGGATACATTGACGGCCTGGTGCCTAAAACAGATGATTTTGACCCGGCGGCAGGAGGCTTATTTGGTATTGAATTTACAGAAGAAGCGGACGAAAGTGTCATTCCGGATATTGTTCGCCGAACGAAAGAGGCCGGCGTTTGGATCGTACCGACTCAGGTATTGCTGGTCCGCTGGACCGACACAACCACCGGTGCTGAGCTGGTGAATGAAGAAGGCACACAGTATTTACCCTCCAGATTGCGTTTTCAATGGAGGCAGGTAAAAGATAATATTCTGGAAGACAATAAGGCCCATCCGGAAAGGAATGCCCGTTATATTGAACTCCGAGAAGCTTTGTTAAGAGAAATGGAAAAGCAAGGTGTCGAACTCTTATTAGGCTCAGACGCTCCACAGGTGGGGAATGTGCCGGGTTTTTCCATCCATTATGAAATAGACGCCCTGATGGATGCGGGCTTGTCCAATTTTACCATCCTGGAAAGCGGCACAGCTAATCCAGCCCGCTTTTTCGGCCAGGAAGGCCAATTCGGAACACTTGTGGAGGGGGCAGATGCAGATCTGCTCCTAGTAAATGGGAACCCGCTCGAGAACCCCAAAGTGATCCGCGAACACGAAGGAGTCATGGTCCGGGGCCAGTGGCTGAGTAGGGAATGGCTGGACTCAGAGCTTGAAAAAATCGCAAAGAAATATGCAGAGTAAAAAAAAGGCGGCCTCCGGTCGCCTTTTTTAATTTTAAATGAACAAAAGCCGATCTTAAAGCCTCTTATTATTAAGAGGTTACCACAAAATGCGTTAAAAAAGTCGTACATTTGTGAACCCAATTGGAAAAATAGAGAAATGCGCCTTTTCTCTATTAAACCAACTCTTAGGCTGCCCGCCGGGCGGCCTAAGAGTTGGTTTAATAGGATGCTTCCACTAGCTGCAACATCCTATTAAAAAAATGTTTGATGAGTAAAACCAATTTTAGCAAATAAAATAAGTACACCATTATGCCATTTGACATCGGAATGATCAAGTCTTTTTACGAGACTTTGCCCAAACGAGTGGAGGAGGCCAGAAAAGTACTCGGCCGCCCAATTACGCTCGCTGAAAAAATCCTTTACACCCACCTGCATCCTGAATCGCCTTTACAAACGTACTCCCGAGGAAAAGATTATGTATTTTTTGCTCCTGACCGGGTAGCCATGCAAGATGCGACTGCTCAGATGGCGCTCCTTCAGTTCATGATGGCTGGAAGAGACAAAGTGGCTGTACCTTCCACTGTTCACTGCGATCACCTGATCCAGGCGGAAGTTGGAGCTGACAAAGACTTAACAACTGCGATTAACACCAATAAAGAGGTTTATGATTTTCTGGCCTCCGTATCTAATAAATACGGCATTGGGTTCTGGAAGCCCGGTGCGGGGATCATTCACCAGATCGTCCTTGAGAATTATGCTTTTCCAGGTGGTATGATGATCGGTACGGATTCTCATACGCCTAATGCCGGAGGGCTTGGTATGGTCGCCATCGGAGTTGGTGGTGCGGACGCCGTGGATGTAATGGCCGGTATGCCCTGGGAATTGAAAATGCCTAAACTAATTGGTGTAAAACTGACTGGTAAACTGAGCGGATGGACTTCTTCCAAAGATGTGATCCTGAAAGTAGCAGGTATCCTCACTGTGAAGGGAGGTACCGGCGCCATCGTCGAATATTTTGGCCCAGGTGCAGAATCACTGTCTTGTACCGGGAAAGGTACCATCTGTAATATGGGAGCCGAAATCGGAGCCACCACTTCTACTTTCGGTTATGACGAATCCATGGGCCGCTACCTCAGAGCCACCGACCGTGCTGAGATCGCTGATATGGCCGACGCTGTTGCCGAGCACCTCACCGGTGATCGGGACTGCTACGAAGCGCCTGAAAAATATTTCGATCAGGTCATCGAGATTGACCTGTCCACCCTGGAGCCTCATATCAACGGCCCTTATACGCCGGATTTGGCCTGGCCTATTTCTAAGTTTGCCGAAGCAGTTAAGGAAAAAGGTTATCCACAGAAACTGGAGGTAGGACTGATCGGTTCTTGTACCAACTCTTCTTATGAAGATCTGGACCGCGCCGCTTCACTGGCCAAGCAGGCTGTAGCAAAAAAATTAAAAGTAAAATCAGAATTTACCGTAACACCGGGTTCTGAGCAGATCAGATATACCGTCTCCAGAGATGGACAATTGGAAGATTTTGAAAAAATGGGCGGTGTTGTACTGGCTAATGCCTGTGGTCCTTGTATCGGCCAATGGGCTCGCCACACCGATGACCCTACCCGCGCTAACTCCATCATTACATCCTTCAACCGTAACTTCTCTAAGCGGAATGACGGGAACCCTCAAACGCGCTCCTTCGTCGCTTCTCCCGAGATCGTAACGGCCATGGCCATCGCCGGAGACCTGACCTTCAATCCGTTGACGGATACACTTATCAATGAAGACGGGCAGGAGGTAAAACTGGATCCACCGGCAGGGGTAGAATTACCGGCCAAAGGATTTGATGTAGAAGACGCCGGCTTTATTCCTCCAATGGAAGACGGCAGCGGCGTAAATGTAGTAGTCAATCCGGACTCTAACCGCCTACAGTTGCTGGATCCGTTCAAGCCGATCACTCAAGATCAGGTAACGGATATGCGTATTTTGATCAAAACAAAAGGCAAGTGTACCACGGATCATATCTCCATGGCCGGCCCATGGTTGAAGTTCCGCGGACACCTGGAAAATATTTCCAATAACTGTCTGATCGGTGCGGTTAACTATTTCAACGACAAAACCGACACGGTTGCCAACTATGTTGACAATGCGGACGACGCTGAGTTTATGACTGTTCCGGAATCCGGAAAAAAATACAAGGCAGCTGGTATCGGAACCGTGGTATTCGGAGAAGAGAACTACGGAGAAGGTTCTTCTCGTGAGCACGCAGCCATGGAGCCTCGCTTCCTGGGTGTGATGGCGGTCATTGTTAAGTCATTCGCTCGTATTCACGAAACGAATCTGAAGAAGCAGGGTATGCTGGCACTGACTTTCGTTAATACCGCTGATTACGAAAAGATCCGCCAGGATGATCTGATTGACATCCCTGATTTTGAGAATATGACTCCGGGTAAAAACCTGACCATTGTACTGAAACACAAAGACGGCTCTACAGATTCTTTCGAGGTAGCCCACACTTACAACCAGGCACAGATTGACTGGGTAAGAGCGGGTTCTGCTTTGAATAAGATTCGGGAGGAGCTGGCTAGCTAATTTCTATGATGCTCAGGGGTTGTGCAAAAAGTCTTTCGTCCCTACGCAATGCCCATACGCTCTCTGGCCTCCGTTAGCACTTCGACGAGGAGACATAGCTTCGGCGCAAGCGTAAGGTTTCGGCCGACGGCGTGCGTTCTTTTCACACAACCCCTGATGCTACGATGCGGTAATCTACGATTACTTTTCCTCTGTCCTAGAGAATACACTTAGATCTTCTAAGAGAGATTTTTTATGGAGGCAATAGGATTTGATTCGTTTTATTATTAGTTTTACATAGAACTGCAATTCATTAAAGCTTAATAATGAAATGAAATTCAAACCCCATAATCCATCTCTATCCATATTTTTGCTTTTCTTTTTTTTTATACTCTGGTGTTCTTCATCTTCTTTATATGCACAACCAATTTACAGTCCTGGAGAAGTCGTATTAATAAATGGTGATACACTCAAGGGATTGATTAGGGAAATAGCATCATTGAAAAGGTTTACTCAATGTTTCTACAAATCTGATATAAAAGGGCCATCCAGCATTTACTATCCAGGAGAAATTCAGAGCTTTTCAATAGAAAACAGAAAACACTACAAGTCTGAAGAATTTAGTGTGAATGGGCAAACTGGTACTGTCGTCTTTATGGAATATTTTGTTGAGGGTGCCATTTGTCTTATGAAGTACAGGAAAGATTATTATTTAAAAAATGAAAGCGGGCGACTTCAAAAAATCCCCTTTAAGTTAAAAAATTACGATTTATCCACACAGCGAGAAGAAGTAGGGCAAATAAGAATTGAGTGGTATCAGTTTATAAAAGATATTTATACAAAATGCTCAAGTCAGTCAAGTGATAAAGATTACTTTGATGACTTTGATAAACTCAGGCATCATTTAGATGGCATGGTAGATGTGGTTAGAAAATATAATGAGTGCATGGGGTCTGATTATTTTTTGTATGGAAAGGGTGTGCCCTTTGCAGCTGTGGATATAGGACCGGCAATTGCCTTACACCGTACGAGTTTTCACTTTGGGGTCCAACCAAATTATAATGCTCCCCTTGGGACTCCTTACGACTTTCTTGAGATTCCGAATTACAGAAACATTGGAATGGAACTCAGTCTTCCCATCATTATTCGAACAATTCGAAATCCATCAAATTGGAGTATATTTTTAGAACCTTATATCAGGCAATATCAGCTTTACTATGAGGTATTACAAGAAGACCTTCCATATCCTCCACAAACCTATACGGACTTTCGCATGGAATGGTTAGCTACCGGCATAACTTTTGGAGGAAAATATAATTTATCCTACA
The DNA here is from genome assembly GCA_030430845.1 of Bacteroidia bacterium. GTDB lineage: Bacteria > Bacteroidota > Bacteroidia > Chitinophagales > Saprospiraceae > JANQPA01. Next base: position 16,193 of record JAUIKE010000122.1, read on the forward strand.
AAAAGCCAGCTATTTCTATTCAGTCCGGTATGCGGTTTGACTTTATTTTATCTCCGCAAATAGATATTGTAAAAGAACAGATTGTTACTCGAACAGAAGAAATTCATATAACCCGAACAGCAAAATCACCATTTCCTACCAGGAATAATCAGATTAATTTTTGTTTGCAAACTAATATAGCTGATTTCTGGGATCCTTTTCCGGGGAAATGGGCGTTTTCTTTCGGTTTTTTGTTAGGCACAGGGGTTGCATCTTCTGAAGGGACTACTTTTGGGGAAACAATTACAATCGACTCAAGTACCAGTGCTTTTTTTATTAAGACTTCTTTTTTGTGGTAAACTAATTATTCGATGAAACTTTTGAGTGATAACGCCATTATTATTCTGTTATTGGTCAGTATTTTCATTTCGTGCAACAAACATGAATTGGAAAAACCTTTTGCTGAAATTGAAACATCAGTTTTAGAGATAGATGAATCCGGCATCACTGCAAGTGCAACAGTCAGTTATTTCCCTACTAATACCCCCTTAATCGATTATGGATTTATTATAGATGATGGGCGCCCATTGGAATATATCCCCGACTTTTATTTTGATGGTTTAAAATTTTCGCTTGGAAGGGACCTTAATGGTAATGAATTTATGGGTCGTATTGAAAGGGGCATGATAAAAGGTCAACAATACAATGTCAGAGGTTTTATTCAATCTGAAGATTGGGTTGTATATGGAACCCCTATCCAATTTATGAGCCAGGGTTCTATTGGAATATCTTTTGACGGGATTTTCCCCAATGATACAATTGTACCGGGAGACACACTATCCATCATAGGCAAGTACTTCGGAAATATCAAACAAAATTTTTCAATAAAAATAGATAATAATGATCTACCGATTAGAACTATAAATGATGAACTCATTTCCGTGCAAATTCCGCAATTTATTAAAGATGGTGCGACATTGAGCATTACCAATAATTTCAACTCCCAAAGAACTAACTTTGCAATTCCTTATATTCCCATTCCTCAAATTACGAGTGCCTACCCAACTGAAGTTATGGATGGTGATACCATGGTAATTATGGGAAAATATTTTTCAAAAGTTGGAGAATGGAATAGAATTGAGAGCCCACTTAACTCCAATGGGTCTAAATTATCTATTATTTATTCTGATGAAAAAGAAATTCATCTAAAATTTAATGTAATACGACCGGCCGGCGGGGGTTCAACCTTAAGAGTAGGTGTTGGATTGAAAACCAGTGAACGTTTACCTTTTCGGTATTCTCCAATTGAGATCCATGACTTTTTTCCACAAGAAGGGACGGACGGAGATACTATAACTATTATTGGAAAAAATCCTTTTACTACTCCTGAATGGTATTTTGTCGGTCTTGAGAACCAAACATTTGGCTGGGAGGTCATCGAAAGTTCAACCTCACAACTAAAAGCAATAATTGGAAACATATACCTATCTGAAGGTGAGACATTTGCTAGGGAGAAAATTAGAGTTTCGGCCAATGGTGTCGGTGCAGTTTCCGAACAATTTTTCACTTATTATAAATAAATGACTCTTTCTAATTTACATATGTTTCTCTCTTTTACCTTCCATCAAATAAGTCGGTTTTATTTATATTCTCTTGGCTTCGGAATTATTTTACTATTATTCAACTGTAATAACTCCTCCACTAATCCCCCCTTTGTCATCCAAGATCACTTCTCTCCCTTTCCCAACGAAATAACTGCTACTGAATCGGGCGTGGCTCCCAGCACCATGGCTGGACAGGCTATGAAATTATATGAAGAAGGGCGTTACGATCAGGCCATTATCCTTTTTAACGAACTCATCCAGGTAGAAGGATCTGTAGAGCAACGTTATTCCTGGATTTTTTATAAAGGCAATGCGGAAATGGCTCAGGGACAGCTTCAAAATGCCTTGACTACTTTTTCTTACTTACCTGGCGATCATCCGCTTTATGAGGAAAGTCAATGGTATCGGGGGCTTTTGTTTCTTCAACTCGGTCAGAGCAAGGAGGCTAAGGCTGCTTTTCTGGGTATAAAAAATGCTCATCTCAGATATGAGGAGGCCAGGGGAATTGTGAGGGAGTTTGGATTGTAGTTGTATGAACAGGCTGAAGCCCGTTCACCGGACATCCTAAAGGATGTAGTCCAGAATGACAATCTGAAGAATGTAATCCATTTTGCTTCTAAGAATATTTTTCTATAACACATCCACCGGAATTCCTCCCCTCAAACCTTCGTCCTTCGACCTTCGTCCTTCGTCCTTCGACCTTCGTCCTTCGAACATGGCCCGTCTTTTTCCGGTTGCGTATATGAAGCAATCAAAGAAAAAATACGATACATGGATTTACTTGCACAATTTTCGGACTCGCTTAGTAACCTAATGGAGAAGCTATCGGGTTGGATAGATACGATCATTACCTCGCTGCCTAATTTCATTTTGGGCTTGTTGATATTTGGACTAGGGCTGTTCCTTTCGCGCTATGTTCAGAAGGCCACTGCCAAGGTCTTAAAGAGATTTATTCACAGTATGGCAGTAATTAATCTTCTTTCCAATGTAGCTTCTGTAGGTTTCGTGGTCATTACTTTGATTATTACTCTAGGTATACTGAATTTAAGTACAGCGGTCACCTCATTACTAGCTGGTGCCGGTGTAGCAGGTTTGGCGGTCGGTTTGGCCGTTCAGGATCCCATTGTGAACCTCTTGTCCGGTATTATGATGTCGATGCGCAGTTATTATCGTATAGGCGACTGGGTGGAAACCAATGATTACTTCGGCCAGATCAGGCAGATTAACCTGAGAAATACGGTGGTTGTCACTCCATTAGGCCTGGAAGTTATCCTACCTAACAAAATGGTTATACAAAACCCATTAACCAATTATACCAACACCCAGGAAAGACGTGTAGAGATCGCCTGCGGGATATCCTATGGCGATGATCTGGAAAAAGTAGAAAAAGTAGCCAGAAAAGCCATTGAAGAACATGTCGAATTTGATGATAATCGCCCTATCGATTTTTACTACACGGAATATGGTGATAGCTCAATCAATTTCATATTGCGCTACTGGATGGATCGGGCTGCACAACCGGATTTTCTGAAAGCGCGCCATGAAGGAATGATGGCGTTGAAAAAAGCCTTTGACGAAAACGATATTATGATTCCGTTCCCAATTCGCACACTCGACTTTGGAATTAAGGGTGGTGAGCGTTTGGATCAGATGAAGCCATTAAAAACAGTGGATATTTCTCAATCAAATTAGACATAACCTATTTTTTACCGCTAATGTACACTGAATAGGCTGACTTGCGCTGATTTGATCATTTTCAGAATAAGAGAAGGCGAAAATCAGCGTTTTTCAGGATCAAAAAAATACCAATCAATTTTTTAAATAAAAAAATATAAAGATTATGATGGACCAACATATTGAAGCAAAAGACCTGGACATCCGATTAGATACTTCTGACCAGCGGTTTTATTTTCCGGTAAAAGCAACAAAAGATGCCCAACTGGAATACGAACTACACACGGAGGGTAAAAAGAATGTCATCGAGCTAACTGCCGTGCATGTACCCGCCCACCTGGAGCCGACCGGCATCAGAGAGGAAATGACCATGACGGCCGTTAAGCATGCCGATAAAAACGGTTATTTGGTGAAGCCTTCAGCGCCATATACAAAGAGCTGGATGAACCGACATCCGGAGTTTGGCTATTTGAGGGCCGGAAGAAAAAAGAAAAACAAATAAAAAAAAGCAGGAGTGCCGGCGGCGCTCCTGCTTTTTTACTATTCTAATTTAAATTCAAAAAACAAATCCATCCTCACCGGCACCGCCTTCCCTTCATGGTAAGCCGGATTCCAGTCTGGCAAGGTGGCAAGCGTACGCTCGATCTCTCGTTCAAGCGCGGATATCGCCTGAGCAGTTTCCTGAACAGGAACACTCTTTCCATCTACACTTTCATACCCTACCACTACGATCCTTAAATCCTCGTCTACATCCTCTTTGGGCACCGCTTTAGCAGTCAAAGATTGCATTTTCCCATCTGTATCAATGGTGAAAGATGCATGAAAGCTGCCTTCTCCTCCACTACTGCGAGCAACGGCAGGATATCGAATTTCTTTGTACACATGTTCCAGTAAAATTCTGTGAGGAGTAGCCTCCTGGTCTCTGGTTGATACGGCCTTTAAACTTGGCACTTCGTCTACCTGAGAGGCGAGTAAAGCTGTTTTTTCTGAAAAATCTACCTCCTCTACGAGGTCGCTGCAATTAATGAGTAGGAACCCCAGCAGTGCCAATATTAAAAGATAGTTGCCCTTTTTCAGGGGCTTGCGGTTTTTTCGTTTTGTCATCATATTAATGCGTTTTTTTAAAGGTGAAGAAAAAAGACCAGGACCCTGATATTTGTTGTAAGACATCGATGACTGTATTAATAACTTTCCATATTCCTGCCTGGGGAACTCCTTAATAACTCCTTCATCTGCCTCAAATTCCTGTAATTCCCTTTGCCAACGACTGAAGACCCATTGCATGGGATGGAACCAAAGCAGAATACCGCCTATCAATAATGGAATTCGCTCCAACTCATGCTGTTTTTTTAAATGAATGGACTCATGCAGGCAAATCATTTTTTCATGGTCTGGATCTGGTTCCACAGGAAGGAAAATAGTTCCGAAAGCTGCAAAAGGGGAAGAAACCTGCCTATGTCGAATCACTGGAAAGTTTCTATAAGTTGACCGAAGGCCACTTTTTTTCCAGTATATAAGCTGGCTGTAGTCAAAAAATAATCGCCCCAGCTGCCATAAAGCCCCTGTTAGATAAAGAATCATGATAAGCGTCTGCCATGACCAGATGAAAGAAGCGCCTAATTTTTCAGGCTGATTTTCGGTAAAAATGAATACAGTCGTTTGCTCAAAGGGCGCCATTCCCCATTTAGGCACGGCAGAGGAGGTAAATACAGCAGGAAGTAAAGGTATGAGCCATCCCAACAAATAAGCTCCCAAGAGATAACTCCGCTTCAGATTCCAATGATCTGATTTAGCAAGCGACCATTGATAGAAAAGGAGCAAAACGGTCCAGATGATGCTCAGACGAATCAAATATTCTAAATACTCTGCTTTCATTCTTCCTCTAGTTTTTTCATTAAATCATTGATCTCCTCCAGACTTAAATCTTCTTTTTTGATCAGGTGAGCCACCATTTTTTTCGGTGAGTTGCCAAAATATTTGCCCAGTAATTTTTTCAGAGATCGGTCGCCATACTGCGTTTTGCTAATGACCGGCTCGTATACAAAGGTTCGGCCATAGGTTTCGTGCTTCAAAAACCCGAGTTTGTCCAGCGTCAGTACTACCGCCGAGACCGTGCTGTGAGGGGGCTTCTCGCCCGTTCGCTTCTTTATTTCTTCTCTTATATCTCCTACCGTGCAGCGCTCCAGATCCCAGATCAGCTGCATGATTTCTTCCTGTGCTTTCGTTAATTCACGCATTACTACATTATTTGACGTAAAAATACGTTATATAGATGAAGAATGCAAGCTCTTGTAGAAAGTTTCTCTAAACTTTCTGCTTTAAAAGAACTCAAGAATGCTTCTTGGAAAGGATATAAAATATGAAGTTGTTTAAAGTTATCTACTGTAAGCGACAAGCTAATAATGAAGTCTTTTCAGACAGATCTGGTAGGCCTTAGGATTCAAAAGCCTAAGCGAGCCGTTATATCGGTAACCATGAACTAATCCTCACGTCACGTTAAGCTCTGGAAGAGCGCCATATGCTTGCAAACACGATAATTCATATGGCGCACCTCTGGTGCTTTTTGTAAGTGGTATGCCCTTTGTTACCGATATGACGCCTCGCAGAGGCTCATGCTTTCGAAAACTTAATGGCCCTATCTCCTTCAACGGCAATATGATTAGTTTTCCCTGTTCGGATTTGAGGAAGCTCCTTCCATTTTATCCGCTAATTCCTTTTTACCAAAACCACCACCATATTAATAGCCACGCTAATCCCTGCTATAATAAGACTCATTTGCAGAAAACCTGCCAGGGGCTGTTGTCCGTTCCAGATGCCCCAGAAAGCCCAGAGGAGCACCAGGCCGTAGAAAACATCTTTGCGCCGCAGGATGACAGTGGAGCCGATCAAGCCGGCAGTCAAGACCATGATGCCCGCCCAGGTAGGTTCGGGAATACCGCCGCCCCTCCAACCGAAGTCAACCAACAGAGCTGTGGTGTTGGCGATGGTGGCCACGGTGATCCAGCCGACATACAGACTGAAGGGTGCCTGGATCAGCCATTTTTTGAGAGGAGGAACTTTTTCAAGGGAGATATTCAGTTTCAGATATATCATCAGTAAACTAAGCAGCAGAACGATCATGATCAGCAAGGAGAGTATGATTATCTCATAGTGCCAGGCGACGATCCAGGTACCGTTGGCCAGGCAGGAGATGAAAAACCAGGGACCGATTTTTTTAACCTCCTCAGTCGCTTGTTTGGTAAATTGGAAAATGATGAAGCCCAGTAAAAAAAGGTAGATCACCCCCCAAATGCTGAAGGTAAAACCTGCCGGGACGAAGCTATTAGGGTATAAGGCGGATAGCTCGCCGGTCGTTTGGCCGTTGAGGGGCAAAGCATTAGCCAGCGTGTTCATCGTGATCACGTAGATGAAACCGAGAAGATTGAGGATGCGGAGCGTGCTTGGGTTCATATTTTTGGATTTATTAATTGGTTAAGAGGTTGCCTGCAGGCGACCTCTTAACCAATTAATAAATTTATTTTTTATCAAACCTCACCTGCCAGACCCTTCCATTGGACACATGCAGTCCATCTACCTCTCCCTTAGCATTCCGACTGAACACCACCAGGCCTGCTCTGCCAAAAAATGCGTCCTGGAAAACGGGATTAAGAGAAAAGGATTCCATTTTACGGTGATGAACCATTAATTTCCCATCCTCCAGCGCAAAGCGATATTCTGTACCCAACTCTTCTGAGTAAAAATTTCCTGCGAAGGATGCCAGTTCTTTTTCCTCAGGTTCCCAAACGTCGTAATGCTCATATACATCTGAAGAGCCTTCCCATGATAAAGTTCCCGACTCTTTTTTCCCGGAGGGTTTTACAAGCATAACGTTAGTGCTGTTGCCTAATTGAAAACGATGGTTACCAAGGGGTTTTAGGGCAGCATTTCTATACCAAAGCTGATTATCCCTCCAATTCAGTTGAAATACTTCAGGAAGCGGCGCTACGTAATAATACCCTGCCAGGGCCTCTAAATCTTTATTGCTGACTTCAACTGAAGTTGATTGTTCCTTAGCTTCATCAGGCTTTGACACCTCTATTTTATCCTTCAGATATACTTCCGCCACCTTATAGGCCAAGCCACCCGGATTAGCCGATGGATAATTACACAATACAGAAACTGTCAGTTGCTCATCCGGAAACCGGAGAAACTGGCTTCTGTAGCCGGCATCCGCTCCGCCGTGGCTCACTGTACGCATACCTTTATAAACGCTTTCCACCAATCCGTGCCGGTATGAAATCGTATCCCCGGAATCCAGTACAAAAGGATCCAGCATGCGATCCAGCGTTTTCTTTCCGCCCACCTGCCCGGTGTAAAAGTTGCGATCCCAGGCCGCCAGATCATGAGCGGTGGTGAACAAGCTGGTAGCTCCTACGACATCAAAGTCAGGAATGGAGTTTCTCCAGCCGAAGGCCCCCTTTGAGTCGGGGCTGTAGGCATAGGCCCGCTCAGGTACGATCCGATGATAATCATCGTGAAAATGAGTTTGTTCCATCCCCAGGGGTTTGAACATATGCTCTTCGCAAAACTCCCTCAGCGTTTTTCCCGAAATACGTTCTACTACGACTGCCAATAAGGTAAAACCGGTATTGCAATACAAATATCTGGAGCCTGGTTCAAAGTTGAGTGCCTTCTGACGGGAAGTAATATCCAACACATCTTTTTGAGTGACCCGGTCTGCCTCCCAGCGCCAGCCGGCCATTCCCAGAAGATTCCATTGGTCGCGGAGGCCACTTACGTGATGAACCAAATGGCGGAGCGTGATGGTTTTACCAAAGTCAGGGACTTCCGGCACATATTTCCGAATATCATCATCCCAGGACACTTTCCCTTCATTAACCAACAGCTCAACAGCCATGGCCGTGAAATGTTTTGAAACAGAAGCTACATGAAAAACGGATTTGGGAGAGATGGTTATGCCGTATTCCAGATTCCCCATGCCATATCCTTTTTCATAAACGATTTCGCCTTCCTTCATCACGGAGAGCGCACAACCGGGAGAGGTCGTGGTGTTCATGTGGAGAAAAATAGAGTCCACCTGAGGGAGAACCGGCATCTGTGAAAATGCTGAAGGAGAAAATGAGGCTATCAGGAATAACAACAGGATAAGGCTAAAGGCATTTTTCATACAAGATGGATTAAGTTGTTATAAAAACAAGGGAAGTGCCGGCCGACGGCCGACACTTCTCTTTTAATTATCAACCAATGCTAAAAACTCCTCCTCTGTCATCACTTCCACGGTTCCTAAGGCTTGTGCTTTTTTCAGTTTCGAGCCAGCCTTCTCCCCTACTACCAGTATATTCAAATTAGAACTCACGGCGCTGATATTTTTCGCGCCCGCAGCTTCGGCCTTTTGTTGAGCTTCCTTGCGGCTCATAGTTTGTAGGGTACCGGTGAATAAGATCGTCTTCCCGATCAGCGGAGCATCGCCCGATACAGTCTTGGGCAGGTCATCTTCCGTTTGACTTAAGTTGACACCGAGCTGTTCCATTTCATCTAGCATACGGATGTTACGAGGGTTATGGAAAAAACGGTTGACGTTTTCGGCTACGACGGGCCCGACATCCTTGATGTGCAGGAAGTCCTCCTCAGTCCAGTCTTTGAGGTCTAATACATGCTTAATCTCGGCCGCAATTAATTTAGAGGCTTTCTGGCCCAGGTGATGGATACTCAGGCTATGGAGTAAGCGGTGTATGGGGTTTTGTTTAGCTGTATCGATCGACTTTTTCAGATTTTCAGCTGATTTTTTGCCGAAACCTTCTAACTCAGCAATTTGATCATAGTCCAGACGATAGATGTCGGCAATATTCCGTACCCAGCCCAGATCAAAAAAACGTTCAATAATAGATTTACCGAGGCCGTCGATATCCATGGCATTTTTGGAGACATGGAAGATCATTTTTTGGAGGTCCTGAGCGCCACATACGCAGTCGAGGCAGCGCCAGGCGGCTTCCCCTTCTTCGCGTACCAGTTCTACTTGTTCTTCCGTATCGTTAATTGGGCAGTATTTGGGGAATTCGATCGGCACCTCCTCCCCCGTTCTGAGTTCGTCCATGGCTTTGACGATGTAGGGAATGACATCGCCCGCTCTTTCAACCAGTACGGTGTCGCCGATACGCAAATCTTTAGTGACGATAAAATCCTCGTTATGGAGGGAAACAGAAGATACCGTCACCCCTGCCAATTGCACGGGCTCCAGTTTCGCCACCGGCGTAATGGAGCCGATCTTACCGACCTGATATTCTACATTCAGCAATTTGGTGGTCGCTTGCTTGGCTTTAAATTTATAGGCCATGGCCCATCGCGGATGGTGGGCGGTGGAGCCGGCCCGTTCCTGCAAGACACGGGCATTCACCTTGACCACCATGCCGTCAATTTCGTAAGGATAATCTTCGCGTTTTTCTTCCCAGGATTTACAAAAATCAACGACTTCTTCTATGTTTTTACAAAGTTTCTTCTCTTCACGGGGCACCTTAAAACCAAGGCTATCCAATAACTCCAGGCTTTCGTAATGGGTATCGAACTGATCGAGCATGCTATTGCCATCGCCGTTCGATGCATGGCCCAGGGTGTAAACAAAAGCTTCCAGACCGCGCTGGGCCACTTCCCGTGGATCTTTCATGCGCAAGCCACCCGAAGCCGTATTCCGGGCATTGGCAAACAAAGAAAGGCCTTCTTCGGCCCTGGCGGCATTCATTTTTTTAAAAATATCCTTACGGATCAAAACTTCCCCTCGCAATTCTACTGTCTGCATTTTATATTTGGAAAAATTTGCTGTAAGAGGGATAGATTTGATCACGCGGGCATTGTTTGTTATTTCTTCTCCCTTCACTCCGTTGCCACGCGTGGCTGCTCTTACAAGCCGGTCATTTTCATATACCAGGGCAATGCTCCCTCCATCGAATTTGGGTTCTACCGTATACACGATATCCTCGGCTGCATCCATGTTCCAGAGCCGCTTCAGCTGCTCGTCCCAGTCTTTCAGGTCATCGGCATTGTAGG
>JAUIKE010000123.1 GCA_030430845.1 Bacteroidia bacterium
TCGCACAGGGAACGGCAGAGGAGCCTATTGTTTTTACCGATGTCACCGACGATGCAATTGGAGGCGACACCAATAACAACGGCAACGACAATGGCCCGAGGGCCGGAGGTTGGCAAGGCATCAGAGTACTATCTAGCAGTGGCAATAGCTCGGTTTTTGAATACTGTCATTTCCGTTATGGGGGGTATGAAAACGTAGGTACTGCTGCGCTTATGATGAATGGTTCGTCCACAACGGTCAACAATTGTACTTTTTATGCTTGTGAAAAAGGTTTAACGGTTACCGGAGGCGGTACGCCCTCTATTTCGGATAACATTTTTGAAGCCAATACTTTTACCCCTATCAATATTTCTCTAGATGCGAACCCTACCTTTAGCAATAATACCTTGATCAATAATAATCGTAACGGAGTAGGTATCGAAGCATACAATTACAATACGGCAGGAGCAGCTTATACCTTGAGGAAAACAGACATTGCCGGCGTCAATACTATCTCCTACATCGTCAATGATCACAGATTCGAGATTGGCGAGGGGGTTACCTTAACGATTGAACCCGGAGTGGTCATCAAACACGATGATTTTAGTTCTTTTGATTTGGTCACCATCGGGGGCACTTTAATTGCGCGGGGGACTACAGAAGAACCAATCGTCTTCACAGATATTCGGGATGATGCTTTTGGGGGCGATACCAACAACAATGGCGATGACAATAGCCCGGTACCGGGAAGTTGGCAAGCTATTAGAGTCTTGAGTAGCAGTGGTAATAGCTCTGTCTTTGAAAATTGTCATTTCCGTTATGGGGGGTATGACAACTTGGCTGCGGCTGCGCTGGCAGTGATCGGCTCGAGCCCGCAAATCAGCCGGAATCAGTTTTTTAGGTGTGAAAAACCGATTACCGTTACCGGAGGCGGTACACCCACTATTGAAGACAATGAATTTATTGAAAACACTTTTGCCCCCATCAACCTCTCTCTTAACGCATTTCCCGTTTTCAGTGGAAATGAGATGGAAGAAAACGGGATCAAAGCGATTGGTATAGAGGCTTTTCAATATACTGGTGATTCAGCTAGATTCACTTTATCTAAGCGAAACTTCGGTGGAATGGACAATATTCCCTACACCATCAATCGCCATGGGATGGAAATTGGACCGAATGTTACGCTCACGATAGATCCTGGCGTAGTTATCAAGCAAAATACATTCAGTTCTGTTAACATCATGGACATCCAAGGAACACTTTTTGCAAATGGAACTTTCGATGAACCCATTATCTTCACCGATATCAAGGATGATGCCTTCGGAGGAGATACCAATAATGATGGCGAAAATTCAAGTCCGGGTCCCCGAGATTGGGAATCCTTACACATTGCCAATGGTGGATACGCACAGTTTTCAAACTGTCATTTCCGTTATGGAGGTAATTCTATTAAAGGCGCATTATCAATAGCAGACAGCGTTGACATCAGGAACTGCCAGTTTACCAACAACAACATTGGATTATTGATCAGCGATGGCGGCCTTGCTCACCTTGAAGAATCCCGTTTTGAAAATAATACCATAGGAATTCGGAAAACAGGCGGGCGAGTCAGTATCAAGAATAGTAACTTGCTTGACAATTCGGACTTTGCCATCGACAATACCACCACCGATACCATCGATGCGACCCTCAACTGGTGGGGCGACCCAACCGGGCCGTTTCACGCCACCAATGTCGACGGTCGGGGCAATCCCGTAACAGATTACGTCCTGTTTGAGCCTTTCTTCTTCCAGGAAGTCGAACCTTCCGATACCATTATCATAACGGGCTGCCCTGACTTTGATGTCATCCTCTCGGATCAAAGCGAATTAGATGCTTTTGTAGCGACCTACAGCAGTCGTTGTGATTCCATCTTCGGCAGCCTTATCATCAGCCGAAATGTAGCGGACATTGCCGGCTTGGAGTTCCTCACCTACATTGGAGGGAATTTGAGAATGAGCGACAATGACCAATTAACGGATTTATCCGGCTTCAGTAATCTCAGTACGATCGCCGGACAATTATACCTGGCCAACAATGATGCCCTCACCAGCCTCAGCGGCTTGTCGAACCTGACCTTTATCGGAGGCGGAGTTACCCTGAGGTCTAACTCTGTACTGACCGATTGCGACCTCCTCTGCAACTTATTGAATGAAGGCAAAATAGCGGGCAACATCAATATTTCCGATAATCCAGGCAATTGTAGCAGCATCGAAGGAGTACAATCTTCCTGTACCGGAAACGGACTGCCCCCCGCACTGACCATAGCCAACTTGCCGGAGACGGTTGAAGAGGGTGCCTTGTTACAATTTAACATTACCACCAATTTCCCTCCCGTCGAAGATCTGTCCATCAACATGGTTTCTTCCAATTCGCTGGAAGTGCCATTGCCCTCTCCAATTATCATGCAGGCCAACACTTCCACGGTGCCGGTGAGCCTCCAATTACCGGACGACGAAAGGCCCGAAATAGAAGAAATGGTTACCATTTCGGTGGCAGCGGCCCATTATGCCTCCGACAAGGCGTCCATCCTGCTAACTGACCTATCCGATATGCCCGGCATTGAGCTGCTGATCACCACCGATACCGTCTCAGAGACAGCCGGCTTCAATTCGATTCAGGGAATCCTGCAAAGAGTGGAAGGCAATCTGGATCAAGGTCTAACCGTCGAACTGAAGGCAGATCCCGGCGGAACGCTTTTCCTTCCTTCTCGTTTAACGCTGGCTCCCGGCCAATTGGAAGCCAGATTTAATATCGGGCTGTTGGATAATAATATGGTGGATGGCGACCGCCCTATTAACATAACGGCTACGGTGATCCTGGCTTCCTGCCATTGCAAAGCACCCGCCGGAAGCATTGGAGAGAGTACCGACGACATTTGGGTCATTGATAATGATGGCCCGGCACTAACGATACTTTCTAACGCTCTTGCCTTGGAAGAAGGTGCCGAAGAGCCGGCCATACTGACGATATCGAGAAATACATCCCTCGAAACCTCCCTAGTGGTTGATTTAAGCAGTTCTAATCCTGCTGAAATTGAACTGCCGGCAAGCGTGGTGATCCCTCAGGGCGCTGCTTCTGTGGAAGTACCCGTCCGGGCGGTTGCGGATGATGTTTCAGACGGCAATCAGCAAGTGTCCGTACAGGCCCGTGCCGAAGGCTTTGCCACAGGCATCATTTGGCTGACCACCACAGATGTGAATAAACCGGATCTTCAAATTGCTGCCGTAGACTTAAAAGAACGTGATCTGCCGGCGCTCAGTCAGTTTCCCTTCACCGTTTCTTTGACCAATGAAGGTTTTGCTACGGCTCCCAGGAATATTTCCCTGATCGGTTATTTATCCGAAGATGATCAGATCGATGATTCCGATCACATTATCGGGGAGTACTTCACAGCTAGTGCTATTCCCGTTGGCGATACTTTGGAGTTTCTGGGCCTGGGGCTCGCTCCTTTACAGCCGAAAAGCTATAGATTGTTGTTCAGCATCAACCCTGAGCAAGCCTTTACCGAGATTTTCTATTTTAACAATACCTCAGCAGCCATAACGGTAAATATTTTGCCTGATTATTACGGCTCTGCACAGGTAGATGAAAGCCGTTTTGTACAAGGAGAGGAAATCATTATTTACGGCTCTTCCTTGAATCCGGATGATACCCCCATGCCAAATGTAGCCCTGGATTTGCTGATTACAACCGGAGAGGTCCGTCGCATTATCCCTGTTCAAACGGATGCTTCGGCCAATTATTCCTTTGCCTTCAATCCACTCCCAACCGAGGCCGGACGGTTTGAGGTAAGGGCAAATTTCCCAGGCCAAAACGCTCGGGAAGCCCAGGATAGCTTCGATATTTTAGGCGTACAAATAAACGGAGGGGAACCGTTCAGATGGGAACTGATTTTAAATCAAACCATTGATAGTACCCTTACCATCAGCAACCTGACGAATATTCCTTTAACCAATCTGACGCTGGAGCCCATTGAGCTGCCTAACGGCTGTAGTCTATCCTTTGGAAGTATTCCGTTGTTGGAGGGTAATTCCACCCTTGAAGTGGCATACGCTGTTTTAGGAACAGAAGTAAGCCCGCTGGAAGATGAACAGGAGGTCGTCATTCTGATCAGCACTGATGAGGGAGTTGCTCAGGAATGGCAGTCGGAATACCTCTGTCAGGAAAGGGCTGCCCATATCAGAGCCGGTATCAGCAGCATCGACGCCAGCTACTCTCAGGATAAGATCGGCGTTTTTGAATTCGAATTATACAATATTGGAATGGGCGGTACAGGCGACATAACCGTGGAAGTTCCTGAGGTAGATTGGATGGGCCTGACGAGCCCGGCCGTTATGCCCAGCCTCGCCCCTGGTGATACAACTAAGGTAACGCTTCAGTGGTTACCTACCGAAACCCTTCCGTTGAATACGCCTGCCAGAGGCAATATGATCGTCAGTGCAGCCAATGGCAATAGCTTAAATATTCCTTTTTTACTGGAAAAAGTGTCGGAGGGGACCGGAAATGTGCTGGTGGACGTCATTGATGAGTATACCTATTTCACCGAAGAAGCGCCTCATGTAGCCGGCGCTAAGGTGCGTATCAGTCATTACTTCACCGGAGAGGTTTTTGCCGAAGGAATTACCGACGAAGATGGCTTGTTTTTGGCAGAAGACCTACCGGAAGGGACCCTCAGAATAAGAGTGCAAGCGGAATCCCATGACAGCTTTGACGGCATACTGTATGTCAGCCCCGGGCGGACCATCGACCGAGTGGTCTTTATCAGTTATCGGGCAATTTCCTTTACCTGGGATGTGGTACCCACGACGATAGACGATCAATACCAGGTGGATCTTATTATGGAATTCGAAACCAATGTGCCCGTGCCGGTCGTGGAGATGGAATTCCCGGATACCTTACCACAGCTATTCGGGAGTGACACTTATCCATTCTTCATTACCCTGACGAATCATGGCTTGATCGCCGCCCAGGATGTCACATTGAACTTACCGGAGGATCCGGAATACGAATTTGTCACCAATTATGTAGTTCAGGACATACCTGCCCTAAGCGCCATTCAAATACCGGTGGTGATGAGGCGTCGGGCAGATACAGATGACCTGACCGAAAAGGGCACCTCCCCCACTTTTGAGGATATTTCCCGGAAATTGGACATGGACCTAAGCAGGATGAATAAAGGCTTTTTAAAATCAGGTACTGGAGGTTGCCCGGTGGCCATCGTTATATACTCTTATGTATGTGGGGAAAATGGGGTATCTAGAGGCACTGGAAAAAAAGTCACCATCAGCGGTCGTGTGGAAAGCTGTGGTGGTGGTGGTGGATTTATTGGAGGAGGAGGAACAGGCGCCTTAGGCTTTATCGGAGGAACTGTTTCACCGTCTGACTGTAGAACTGCGATTAAATGTGCCTCCTCACTAGGACTTAGTGTGTTAGGATGCCTACCTGGACCAGTGGGTATTGCAGCAGGATTCTTAGGTTGTGTTTCGGATCCTGGTGCATTAGGTTGTGCAGGTATACTGTTGGGGCCTGGCTCTTCAAAACCCTTTCCAGGTATACCTATCCCCTCGAAAAGGGTTTTACCTGTCATAGGTTGTATTACCGGTTTGACCAGTTCAGCTATGGTCTGTGGATGGATTCCTGAAGTACCATTCCTGCAATCACCTGAGATAGAAGCTCCTAAATCAAACCTTCAGTCCAGTAACTTCCCCGATATCTTACAACAACCTATGGATGATATTGATGCCTATGTTAAAGCCTTTGAGGCAATAGAAAACATTGACAAGCTATATTATAGAGATTTATATGATAATGATAACATCATTGATTTTGCTATTCTGGTAGATCCATTCATAGTAGAAGAACAAATGATAAATGGCAATGAGCGCTCAAGCATTCTTGAGCAAATGAAGAATTTTGATATCTCGCCTGCTGCCGTCAATCAATACATCGATCGCTGGAATACCACCGTACAAGCCTGGAGTGAAGGAGTTCATTCACCTAATGCTGCTTATCCGGATATTGTAGACCGGGGTTTAATTGAAGCTTATCGGGCGATCATGCAGGCCACGCTTGATTATGCGGAGCAAAGAGGTTTCGCCGATGCCGAAAGTATGTTGATCACCGCCATGGAAGACCTATACACCCTGTCACAGCCTTCTACCGACCCTGACGATCAAAGCGCTCCCAACAGTGTTTGTGCTTCTGTCACCATCAACATCAGTCAGGAAGTGACCATGACCAGAGAAGCCTTTGAAGGTACCTTAACCGTATTCAACGGCCATCCTGATCTTCCCATTCAAAACCTAAAGCTGAACCTGGAAATCCTGGATGAAAACGGCGTACCGAGCAATGATCTGTTTGAAATAGAAACCAGCAGCTTACAGGGGTTAAGCGAAATCGACGGAAGCGGAGAGTTGGGCGCTGACCAGGACGGTACTGCTGTCATCCTGTTTATCCCCGAGCCGGCCGCTGCCCCGGAAAACCCCCGATTTTATTCTTTTGGCGGGACGATCTCCTACCTGGATCCCTTTTCGGAGACCATGGTCACCATAGCTTTATCCCCCGTAACTTTACAGGTAAATCCCAGTCCGGATCTATTCCTCCACTACTTCATGCAGCGGGATATTTTAGGGGATGATCCGCTTACACAGCCGGTTGAACCCATCATTCCCGCCGACCTGGCCGTGATGATAGAAAACAACGGCTATGGCGTGGCACAAAATGTGACGATCGAATCGGCGCAGCCGGAAATTGTAGAGAACGAGAAAGGCCTCGCGGTTCATTTCAAACTCATTGGCTCTAACTTACAGGGAGAACCCGCTAACCTGGGCGTCACCAACATCGATTTCGGAAATATTGAACCTTTTTCCACTAAAATAGGACAATGGTATTTCACGAGTGATCTATTGGGGCACTTCGTGAATTATCGCACCGAGCTCGTCCATCTGAATAGCCGGGGCAACCCGGATTTGAGCCTGGTGAGCGGCGCACAACTGCATGAACTGATCCGCACCATTTCGGTATACGGAGCTGCTGAAGATGGCATCGATGACTTTTTGGTCAATGAAGTTCCGGACAGAGAAGATACCCCCGATGCGATATATCTGTCCCAGGGCAATTTGGTATACGATGTTTTCCAGGCGGATACAGCTAGCTTTAGCGGCGATATCAGAGCTCCTGGACATATTACTACCCTGGAAGTAGACCCTTCTCGATTGGGTTGGAATTACGTCCAACTGGATGACCCGGGTGAAGGGAACTTTGAATTGGTGAGCGTGACCCGTAGTGACGGACAGGAGATCTCTCTTAAAAATGTATGGTTGACCCATGTGACCATCCGAGATCAATTGACACCAAAGTACGAAGATAAATTTCACCTGGTGGATGATTTTCAATCCTTTAGCCCTGTTACCTACACGGTGGTTTGGAGCGCTGAAAATGCGAATCCTTTAGAGGTGGTCAGCATTACCGGGTTCCCGGAGGAAGTATCTTCGGAACAGCTCACTACTTTGAGGGTCACTTTCAATAAAGGAGTGGATACGAGCACTTTCACCCAGGAAGATTTGATGATGCAATTCCAGGGTGGAGGAAACATCATTGATGAAAGCGTTATCATTACTTCTGTTGACGATCGTACTTTTGATATTGACCTTTCGAGCCTGACTACCGGAAACGGTTTTTACGTGTTTACCGTCCAGGCGGCTGACATCAGGGATGTAGCCGGTGCTTGGGGGGAAACCGGCAAGCAAATTTCATGGACGCAGTTCCTGACTTCACCTGCAGTGGCTGCTTTCCTTGGGATACCAGATGATAAAATCGGGAATTCATTTGATACCATCCAGCTGTTGTTCAACCTCCCGCTTGACCTCCATACCGTATCGCCTGAACGCTTTTCGATATGGAAGGATGGCATAGAGCAGTCCGGTACATTTAGCGTAAAAGTATTGAACGATGAAAATACCCTATTGGAAAACACCTTGTTTGTGCTGACGGATTTAGGGCAATTTATGGAGGAGGACGGGGAGTACGAATTCGTAGTGGATTTGCCTAATATCCAAACGCAGGAAGGAGTGCAGGGTTTGGTGCAGCAGTCAATCGTACTTACCCTGGATACCGAAGGTCCGGCCTTAACCAATATGGTCCAAATAGATAAAGCAGCTTTGGACGACCAACATTATACCGGCATCAACATGAATTTCAGCGAAGCGGTTGATTCTATTCCCATTGAAGCGATCGAATTGAGAAGGGACGGCATACTGCAGGACTTGCCTGACGTCACATTAGAAGCCATTAACAAAGATTGGGTTCAAGTTCAACAATTTGGGGTATTCACTTATCCTGAAGGAGATTACTTCTTTACGATTGACATGTCAAAAGTAAAGGATCTGGCGGATAATCCTGGAACCGGAGTAGAAAGCCTGAACTGGACCGTAAACAGAACCACCGCCTTAACCATCTCCAATGTCACCCTCAGTCCTGACCTGGGCTTTTCAGCGGTCGATGGCATTACATCCAACAAAAAGATTACCGTGTCCTTCCAAATTGATGAAGCAGCTAGAAATATCCGGCTTTATCAAAATGACAACGGAGTATTATCCCTCTTAGGAAGGCTGGATAGTGCACCGATTGGGGAGGTAAGTATTCCTGCTTCACTAAAAACCGGAGGAAGGACCGCACTGACCATCAAACTTTTTGACCTGAACGGAAATGAAGTCATCGCCAACAAATCGATTTTCATCGATGAAACCAATCTATCTGCTAATTTCGACTTTATACCCAATCAAAGGTTAAGGAAGCATCCTTCTGAGCTGCTGCTTGAGTTGACTGCCCCGGTATTAGACGAAGGCCCGATAAAGAATGGTTTGGTTAAAAGCTCCGGCAATTCGAAAGCCGTTTATATCAAAGCAACTTTCAATAATAACCTACTCAATACGGACGATTGGGCGCTGACCAGGCTTACAGATACCAGCTACCTGGTTTCGGGTCTTGAGCAATTGGAAAGAAAAAACGGCGAATATAAAGTGATGATCGATCTGAGTGCCTTTGAAAAACTATCGAGTGGTATCAAGGGGGTGGGCACGGTAGAAGTTTCCTGGGTATTTGATGTGCTTAACCGACGGCCGATTGCTGAAGCAGGGCCGGATACTACGCTGACCGCTCCGCAGGTTTACCAGTTAGATGCCTCTGCTTCCCTAGACCTGGATGAAGATTCACTAACCTATCGTTGGTATCCGCCGGCTGATGTTCAATTGGACAACGTCTTTTCGATTCAACCGTCCTTTGCCATAACGGCCGAAGACGATGGCCGGAAGTACCGGTTTTTGCTGTCCGTCAGCGATGGAAAGCAGTTCAGTACAGATGAGGTAGAGATAAGTGTGGCTATAGATGCAGTCACCTCTACTTCCAGCCCCTCGCCAGAGGAAAACACACAAGCGCTACAGCTGCTTTCTTATCCCAATCCTTATCGTTATAACACCAATATTGAATTCTTCCTCCCTGAAAAAGGTGCTATCACTTTGATGATGGTGAACCTAAATGGCCAGGTGGTCGCTCGAATATTTGATCAGGTGGAGAAAAAGGCCGGCTGGCAGCACGTCTCATTCAGTGATCAGGAGCTGCCGGAAGGTATATATCTTTTAGTATTACAAACACCTTATGAACAAACAACGGAGAAGATAATCCTTCTGCGTGACTAATTGCTAAGAAGATAAAACACTGTTTCATTCAATTTAGGGGTTGTGTAACCCCCTAAGCTTACGCATATTGACCGGTATGCGTAAGCTAAATTTTTATGAGGGTTCAAAAAATGGATCATTTTTTTTCTGACGGGCCACTTCTCCCTCCCACCGGAACCATTTTCCCAAAAAATGAATTAATTTTCATTAGATATACGTTATCTTAATAGACGCCAGGCTTAAATGGCATCCTTTAACTAAACCTAAGTTGTATAATTCACCGCATTATGAAAATTTTCCAGGTTCATTTAGAAGGACTCATCGACCTGCTTTCCAACCACCTCTACAGCAGTAATGAGGTGTTTTTGAGAGAATTACTCCAAAACGCCATGGATGCCATCACCGCCCGAAAGTTGCAGGAGCCGGATTGTACCCCCAGCGTGGAGGTCAGTTATATCCATGGCAGCGAAGAACATCCGCCGACCCTCCTGTTTGAAGACGCAGGCGTGGGACTGACGGAAGAAGAAGTACAGGATTTCCTCACCAAAATAGGGGCCAGTATCAAACGGCGGAAAGACCTCGACCACCATGCCTTCATCGGCCAGTTCGGGATCGGGCTCTTGTCTTGCTTCATGGTCACGCGACGCATCGTGATGACCACCCAGTCTGTCAAGGCGGATTACGGCCTGGAATGGGTCGGTGAGGAGGACGGTACCTATCACTACAAAAAAATCGCTCAGCGGAATAGCCCGGGCACGAGTGTGTACATCCAGCTCAAAGCGGAACTGGAACACCGTTTTTCCCCAAAAAGGGTCAAAGAACTGCTCCAGCATTATGGCGGATTGCTCAACTTCCCGATCTATTTTCAGGAAGAAGGCCAGGAACGCGTCCTGCTGAACTACGAACACAATCCCCTCGAAAAAGAATTCGGCGATTTCGAACAGGAACAGGAGGCCCTGCTAGAATTTGGCCTCGAACAGTTTGGTGAGCACTTCATCGCCGCTATTCCCCTCCATCTGCCCAGTGGGGATACCAAGGGCGTGGCTTTTGTGCGCAAAAAAGCACACATCAGCGGACAGCCGGCCGACAAGGTGTACCTGAAAGGAATGCTCGTCTCAGATAAGATCGACAACATCCTGCCCCGTTGGGCCTTTTTCCTCAAATCGATCGTCCATACGAACCGGCTACAGCCAACCGCCTCCCGGGAGCGGTTTTACCAAAATGAAGCCCTGACCAAAACCCGCAATCAACTGGGGCGCATCATCCGCAATACGCTCATGCAATGGCAAAAAACCCAGCCGGTGATCCTGAAAAAGGTCATCGAAGCTCACGAACGCTCGATCAAGGAAATGGCCGAAGAAGATGACAAATTCTTTAAGATCGTCTTGCCTTACCTGAGCTTCCCAACCACCCGCGGACGGCTGAGCCTGCCGGCTATCCGCAGGATCAACCCAAAGATTCATTACATCTATGAGCTGGAAACCTACCAGCAGGTACGTTCCTTTGCCGGCGCACAGGATATGCTGATCGTGAAAACACGCTACGATAATGACATGAGCCTGATCAATAAAGTCCGAGCACTGTATCCCGACTGGGACTTTAAGGAAATGGAAGTGCAGGATATCTTCGATCAACTACAGCTGCTGGAGCCGGCGGAGAAAAAAACGGTGGCCAACTTCCTAAAGGTGGCCGAGGAAGAACTGCTGAGCCTGCGTTGCGATGTCATGATCCGCAAGTTCGAACCCACACACATCCCGACGATCTGCTACCTGGAACCCGGCGCACGCCTCGATCGGACCAGCGACCTGGATTCGGATAATCTGCCGGATACCTGGCTGAGCCTGCAAAAAAAACTGAGTGTAATGAACCTCAGCTCCCAAGCTACACTCTGTATCAATTACCGAAACCCGACCATTCAGCGACTGCTGAACATACCCTCAACAGAATTGATGGCCCTGTACATCCGGTATCTGTATTTCCAGGCGATCCTGCTGGGGAATTATTCCCTGACCAAAAAGGAGCTGCAGATGTTCTCGCAGGGTTTGATGGAAATGATTGATTTGCATGAAAAAAGATCAGATTAAAAGCATGTCAGACATAACGATATTAGAAAAAGCCCAGGATATCAAAAAAAAGCTGGATCAGATCTATGACGGCGACAGGATCGTGCCCTATGCCAAAGAGGGGCTGAGCCTGCTGGGCAACCAACATTTTGGAGAGGAGGGCTACCAACTGAAGCGATTCTTCTACTTCATGATCTGTAAGTTATATGCCATGACCGGGTCGGCCGAGGAGGTATTCCCCTACCTGATCCCCTACCGTCAACTGGTCTACGCAGAAGGCTCCGAGAAGGACAAGCAGGAATTTCACGAGGTGGTGATGGCCTTTCTGCCCTGGCTGGCAGAGATAAAAGCCATCAGCGATGAGGAGATCCGCTCGCTGTTTGATGAAGCAGTACCTTTTTTAAAGGACGATGAGCAGGAAAAGATCTGGGTAGATATCTGTTTGATCGAGATCTGCCGAAAGCGGGGCTGGGCAGCAGAGGCCCAGGCCTTGATCGACAAGCACCGGCACTGGTCGCCTCCCGAACCGGAGCTATACGATGAGGACGGAGAGTACCACTGTCCGTCCTGCCAGCGCGTCAATAATACGAACAAACTGGTCGTCTTAGGCCGGGTCCCGGATGCCCGAAAGCAAATGGAGCTGCTGATGGAGTCTTCGAAATACCGATGCGGCCGTTCTCCGAGGGTGGGGGCCGTTGCCCTGATGGATCACTACCTCCGTGAAAATGACCTGCAAACCGCCGAGCCCTACGCGGATATGCTGGAAAAGGACATCGACTACGGTTGGAAGGCGGGGGTATACATGGCCAACACGCTGTTTGAATACCTCGTCCGCTCCGAACGTTTTGACGAGGCCCTGTACTGGCTCAATCGCTACGGCAAGCCAATGCAGACGTCCCGGATGAGCCTCCAGCGCCGGCGATTCTGGTCGACGGCCCTGAAACTGCTCGATGGCCTGCTGGAAAAAGGGGAGTCACATTTGCAGAGCCTGGAGTTTGAACTGCAACTGGAACCGGAGGAGCGTGGGTATTTGATTGCGGGGGTAAAGAAGGAGGTGGAGAGGTGGAGGGGGTGAGGGGGTGAGGGGGTGTGAAGCTATCCGGTTGAATGTGACTGTTTCCCCGGTGAAGATTTTTTATTTAATATTTAATACGATGGATAGCCATATCCAACCAACTCCAATATAGAATACTTATTTCTGATGATTGATTGCTTAGGCCCTGGTGGATCTCCTGAATAAGATCAAAAGCAAGGGAGTCCACTCCATCCTTTGCTAGTATTGAGACCACTTCATCTATGCGAATAAGTTGTTCTAGAATAGAAGAAGAAAACTCTAGCATTTTAGAATCTGGAATATAAGGGACGGGCTTTGTTAATTCATCTTTCACTGCAACAAGAAGATCGTCAACCAATGACATTATTTCTTTGTAACTGGAATAGACGTCCTTAATCGTACTCTTCACTCTAACTTCAAGCAGGACATCGCCAGTAGTGCTCTTTCCTATTAAATCCTTTATTTGAAGTAAATGATCAAAGGCAAACATGATAACATGAATTAATGCGTTAAACCTCTCGGCAGCAGCAATCATTGGGAAGTGCTTTTCAGCTTTATCTACATCTAAGTCCTTGATTATATCATCGGTTAGTTGACCAAATACAGTGACTCCTAACTCTGACTCCCCTATATCCAATATGTGATAACAATCTAAGTTCATTGCTACTTTACTTATTAGATAGTCATTAAATAGAGGAATTACCCAGATTCGTTTAATATGATGTGATAACACTTGACGTCTACCGCTTCCAAGTGGAGCTGGTGTCATACTAGCCCTTAATATCCCATGTATTTGATCCCAAGAATTGATAGTCTGCACCCAACTATCAATATAAAGTAGTACATACCATATACCATCAAATTCTTGTGAGCGGATAATTTCTACGTCTTGTAAACCTTCTTTCGTTTTCAAAGATTGAAGTCCTGCAATCAATCTGCGTTCTACCTCATTCAACATATTTTTTTCCCACCGCTGACTAGCTGTTAGTAAATCCATTTTTCGATGAGGATTGGTATCGACAAAATAGGTCCAGGCGATTAGTAAGCGAGATAGGTTTACCTTTAAACCTTCGATGCTATCTACAGGTAAGTCTCCCTTAGAAAGTGTTGCCAAAGCTCGCAAATAGTCATCAAGCTGTCCGTAAGCTTCGAAAAGATTATATCTAGACAGTCTGAAATTATCTTTAGGATAGCCTAGTTCTCTTAATTGATCTTCTTTTGCTTCCCAATCAGATTTAGACCACTCTTGACTTGCTTCTTTCAAAGCAAGACTCTTGTAGCATTGATCCAAGAAGTTCCTAATACTGGCATGGAAGTTTTTGATGGCCGTAAAGCTTGATTTCAATTCAGGAAACAACAATTGTAAGATTGGGACACGATGAAATATCTTCTTTGTATCATTACTATCAGCAAAATCGTTTGCATACCCCCACTTATCGACGGCCTCCTTAGGTAGTTTTATCAGCCCTGTTGGTCGAGGATGATCTGGAATAATTTTCCAAGGTTGCTTTAGTTTTTTATGCTTACAAATGCTCTTAAGGCCATTTAATATCGACTCAACAGAGTGAGCAATCTGCGACCTAGTTTGATGTAATTCTATCAATAGACTTTCCCAATCATCTATACGGTCCTCCCATGAGGTAAGATTAAGAAAGATTCCGTTCGCATCTGTGATCCAAGGCAGAGGCAAGGCCTCTGAAGATAAGCGTTTATTCGATCCATCGTAGGGTAATGGTAAACTTGCAAATTGATGGCCATACCCCTGACTAACGTATTGTTCTCGAAAAGGAAAAGCTTTTCGCAATAAACGAAGTAAATGCATTGCTTTTCCATTGAAGTAATTTTCCCCGAATTTGTCTTTCTCTGTTTCTCTGAAGGATAGTAAGAAGTGTATTTTAATCATTTTTTGGTCATCCTCAAGCCAAACTACATCGTTACTTGCTTGATATTCTTTCAGAAATCCATCTGAGAGGACATCTGCTATTTCTTTTCCTAATTGAGAGTGAAATTTAAGCCCAAGCATTAGGTCTGCTAATGATGATATTGGTACACTCTCAGTGTCTATTCGGTTTAACTCTTCTACTTGAGAGGCACTAATAGCTCTTACCGCCTGCAATTGGTGCTGCCAGAACAAGATATAACCCAATCCTTCTAGTTCTGCCGCTGAAGCGGTATCTATGGAAACGGGAAACTGGGAGTTAGTGAGCCAGTCAGTAGCTAATGAGTAGAATTCATTTATCGGAGTAAAACTGGCTAAGATTTCATCTAATTCTGCACGTCGTTCCGCTGTAAAAATTGCACTTAATGACGATAAATCTACATTAGGAGCGATGTGCATCATTAATGCAAGGAACACTCCATCTGGAAAAGCAATTCTTAAGCGATGCAATACTTCTGTATTACGATCAACATAATTCCTTACACCACACCATATCAGGCTTGAAAGCACTTCTTGACAAGTTTTCCATTCTTTAGGTTGAAAACTAAGCAACTGTTGCATCATGGATGATGGCCAGCTAAACTTGTAGGCATATTGAAGAATAAAATTCCCCCAATCATCCTCAATAACCAATGGGAAACACTCTTGAAGCATTCCCTCTACGGGATTGACAATGGGATCACATAGCAATTTCATCATTAAGCGAGCTCTGACGGGATGCAAAGCTTCGAGGTATCGACCATCTACAGAAGTGCGGAACAGGTACTCATCCTCAAAGTGAGTAAGAGTCCGTTGTGGGTTTGAGAGGCTTAGTCGGTTAAGTAAAGCCCATAAATCCAGGCGGCAATCATGAGCACCAGCAGCAGCCAGGTAGCGCAATAATACTACCTGTGCATTATCTTGTTCTAGTGCTGCAAGATCTTGAATGCGTTTCAACTGATTGGCCAAACGACTTTCAAGACGCTCTCCTTGCCGCAACAGATAAATAAATTCGAGTAGTGGGCCGTCTCCACCAAATCGCGACCATGCGTCGCGAAAACTTAGAAAGTGCGGAATCGAAAATTGTTGTTGAAACTGCTTATATATTAGCTCTGCCTCCTTTTCCGTTAATTGTAGCGATAATTGCCAAACATCTAGAATCTCTCCTACGCTATATGACCGATGAAGGTCTTCCTCTCGGATGGTAACTAATATCTTGCATAAAGGGATTTCCACTAAATACTGACAAAGGTTAAGCCAGTATTGATCACCAGGAGCCACATCCAGATAGATAACAAAGGGGCGCTGAAATGGCCTCGCCAATGCTTTTATAGCTTGTGCTATATCTAACACCTCAGCCAGGTCAGTAGTAGATTTAATACAGTATACATAGCTACTCAGATAATATTCATGCAGATATCGATATGCTAAAGTGCTTTTACCTTGTCCCGAAGCTCCACGAATAATCACTACAGAGTGCTTCTGAAATGCATCATGTATAGCCTCCATTTTTTCAGGTCTCTGTATATCTAGCCCATGCAGAATGTGGGTATATTGAGCCGCAATACC
Organism: Bacteroidia bacterium; assembly: GCA_030430845.1. Classification (GTDB taxonomy): domain Bacteria; phylum Bacteroidota; class Bacteroidia; order Chitinophagales; family Saprospiraceae; genus JANQPA01. Next base: position 16,300 of record JAUIKE010000123.1, read on the forward strand.
AGAATTGTATTGCTCTTTTAGTGTGGAAGAGTCTGAAATTTCCCTTCCATCGCCTAATTGCAAAATAGAACGGCCAAACTCAAGGAGGAACCGATGCCTTTCATTCAGGAATGTACCAACACTTTCAATCTTTTCAATCAGCTGTAACCTATTTACCGATTGTTGCTGTTCAGCCAATTGGTACATCCAAAAGTGTAATAAATTTATAGCTAAGGAAGGGTCAGTGGCCACTATGGTGTTTTCAAGCCATTTGATTACCTCTCCCAATATTGCCTCCTCTTGGAAAGAGAGAATTTGTAAGCATTCAAACAATCTTGATATTTCCTTAGGATCATACCCATACCCTACCAACTTTTTTTGTACGTGTGAGGAGTCTCCACTTTCCTGTAGGCTTTTCAACTCTGGTCCTAACTTACCAAAAGAAGCTATTTTAATTTGGGGCGTTTCTCCTTTTCTAAGTAATGACAGGCACCGCTGGAAAAAACTATCTTGGTTTTTTGGTTTGAAATCAGAAAGCTGTAATGGAGAACTTAAATCTTTGACTTGAACAACTTCCGTCAACTTTCCAACTTTCCTAACACTGTAGTCTTCTTCCCCTTCTGGAAAAACTACTTCTTCTTCCTCTGATTTGAGGATGCGATAGAGCGTGAACAAAAATTGGGTGCGATAGCCTCTTAAAGCTGACACTGCACCGGCAATAGACTCTGAATTCATTTGGATATATAATCTTTATTTAACCAATTTAATGGTTTTTGACTATGTAAAAATCATTCTCGTGGGAAATATTTAAATACTCATAAAACAAAGTCCACACTACACCCAAATACAAACAATGTTTTGGCCGGAACAATTCGCGTTGTTTGTAGATTAGCGTGGTATTAAGGGCTTATTAATTGCTGCCTTAAAAAATCTCTTTAGATCACCGTCTTCCGGTCCTATTACACGAGCGAATTATAGGCACTCACCCATATTAACAGGCCTGAACTCTATCAATTCGTCAATTCCGTAAAAAATGAAAGGTCAGTTTCCCTTGAGAGTTGAGGATGGCCTAGGAATAGAGGGGATCACATGATTAAAAGGCACCACAGGTTTGGAGTGAACGCGAAATAGTGGACGATCAAGCCCAACAGATAGAGACGATGAAAAGTCTTTTACAAGATGATTATACCACTAACAGATAGAATTTCGTCTAATCTCTTTTAAATGAATAAGCTTCTGATGAGTCAAGAACTCTGAAGAGTTTCCTTGTTTCAATTCATTTCTATAATTTTGGCGCTGGGTACTATGGACAAGAATACAAACTTTCTTTGCACGAGTTGCTGCAACATAATGTAAATTTATTGATTGATGGAATTCAGGAAATTCAGCCCTCCCATTATTCCATCTCTTTCTAGGCAAAATATATTCGTATAAGTCTAGATGAAATACAAGATCAAACTCAAGACCTTTACTTTTGTGAAAGGTCATTATTTGGACTTCATCAGGATTGGGCGGAAAGTAAGATTCTAAGCTTTTCCTATCTTTTAATACTGCTTCTAGGAGTGTTATCGCCTTGCTATTTTTCCTCTTCGAAAAAAACACCTCTGCCACATCTACAAAAGAAGCTACTATTGGTTCCAGATTAGCGCCCTCAGCTGTCAGTCCTTCTATACTCCCAATTTCTTCAATAGTTGCCTTTACCTTTTCTATTCGTCGTATAGCTTTCTTTGCAAACCGCTTGTCAGCAAATATGTCCGAATAAGCAACAAATATCTCATAAGCACTGTCCATTGGATCAAATACATAAAGTAATAACCTTCTAAAAGTCATTCCCCACAAATTGATCTCTTTGTCTAGATCCGTAGTCACAAAATGTCTAGATGATGTGTTTAACGCTTCATTAAAAAAAGCTCCCTTACGGTTGCTGGATACGAGAATACCAATGGCTCCAAGGCCTGAAATCCCATAAGTTTCGCAATAAACAGGAATAGCGGTATCAATCCAAGATGCAATATGATGCTCATGACCGATCACCTGCTTTTCAAAAACTCTTATATCATCAGTCTCTATTATTGTTGGTTTAAAACCTTCCAGGAAGGTTCCTATAAACTTCTTAGCGTAATTTGAAATAGATACGTGACATCTAAAATTGGTCAGTAAAGAATGATGCTGAAAACCGTCAGTTCCCACTAATGATCTCAAGTATTTCATGTCCTTACCGGCAAACCCGAAGATAGCCTGATTAACGTCCCCCACTGCAACTGCTTTCACGCCTAGGTCTGCCAGTTTTGTAAATATCAAATGTTGTTCGTAACCAGAATCCTGATACTCATCAATTATGACATGGGAGTATCTCGCTTTGAGATATAAACGGCAAGCTTTGGAATTATCAAAAACATAGTTAGCAAGTATACCAAGGCTATCCAGGACAATTATTCCTTTCTGGAACAGCGTTCCATAAACTTTGAGATGGTCTTCAGTAAGATCGTCATAGCTACCCACTTCTGAAAAGCCTTCTACCTGTTGTTTGAAAGGTTCGGGTAACTTATCGGATTCAATAACATCAAATTCCTTTTCAGGATAGCCAAAAATATGTTTCCCAAAGGCAATGATAATCTCTACGAAACAAAAACTGTCTATTGTTCCAAAGAAAGAGTTCTTGGGGTTGTATCCGCCTTCTAAAGACCTCCTTTTTAATTCATCACTGGCCTTATTAGTAAAGGAGATAGCAATTACTCCCTTGTAATCAGGCACTTCATCAAGAATGCATTTGATTTTTTCCGAGAGTACAAAGGTTTTACCGCTGCCAGGGGCAGCTATAACAACACAGTTCCCTCTATCCTCAATAATTTTCCTTTGCTCTTCTGTCGGGATTAGTTTATTATTCTTCATCTACTCTGCTTTCAGAAAGTTCAACGCACCTCAATAAGGGTTCTGTAATTGAATGCCCCTCTAATTCACCGAGCTTGTCTTTGTGTTTAAGCAGGAAATGGTACATGAATGTAGCTTTGTTCTTCTGCATTGCTTTTAGTGGGTCAGCAACATCTTTGCTGTCTTGATATTCTTCTATAAAACTTTCAATATGTTCACTTATCGGACTGTCTATTAAATCTTGTTCCAAGTCTTTATCAGCTATGAAGAAACCAAACCCTTTTAAATGGTCTCGAAATTTGGTCATAGCTTCAACTGTATCATCTGACAAGTCATCAATATTGTCTTCAACAAATCCCCTTAAATCAACTCTTTCGTCAATAAGATTAATTACTTCTTCGTAGTATTCTCGGTCTTCATCCGTGATATTGTCTGTGTCGATTTCCAGATATTTTAAGAGAAAGCCAAAAGCTCTTTCCACGCCAGCGAGTCTGTAAATTGCCGGATTACTGCGCGGGATTTTAAAAACATCATTGTCAGTACGAAGAACAAAGTCTATCTCTAACTTGTCGAGTATTGCTATATAACTTTCAAAACCTACTCCATCAGCCATAAGGATGCTGATATTATACCTATCAAGATCAATACCTTGTTCTTCGGCTAATGCTCGATAAAATAGAATTTCTGATTGTCCTTCAACGAGGAATACTACATCAGCAAAAAATACTTCTGAAGCAATTACATCAAGTCTATGGCCAAAATCAATAAAAGCATTGGTAATAGATGGAGAACACCCTTCACTGGCCGCTGAGGTTCTGAGTTTTTTTGAATGGAGTCTTACGATTGAACTGGGAGCGAACTTACATGCTATCTGTGGAGAGTGTGATGTTAGCAATACCTGACTTGATAAATTATTAGAAAGATATTCAGCTAACCTTCTTTGCTGGTGGGGATGCAGGTGAGCTTCTGGCTCTTCAATTGCAAAAATCACAGTTTCTGTTGGAGTGTCTTCATCCATCTTATTTTTAGATGCCCAAAGAGACAAGAATATCTGATTGTTTCTACCATCTCCTCCAATTGCTAAATGGCGGCCATTGATTCGTGAGGCAAGGTGTGCGCCCTCTATAAAAGTTGTTGGTTCATAAGAACCAACTTCAAAAATTACTTCTTGGGTTTCGTGGTGAAATGATAGCTCTCCTAATTCTGCATTAATACCATCTGTTGCTTTCTTCATATAATGAAGCTTTGAAATCTCCTCATTGATTTCTTCTAGCTTCTCTTGAATAATATCCTGTACTTTGTTGTCTGCTTCTTCCTCCTCTGGCTTTCTTTCTTCCTTTGCCTCTTGCAGTAAGTACTTTTTCTCCCGTTTTATGTATGAAATAAGGTCTCTATTACTACCAATATATTTTATGTTTAAGGTTCTTAAATATGTCCTTCCCTGAAGTAAGGAAAGCTTTTCCTCATTATCCTCTTCTCCTGCATAAACCTCAATCTCTTTCTTACCAGAATAAGGGTCACGTTTAGCTATGTATTTTAAGAATAGAATACCTTCCTCACTAACATTCTCTTTGAATCTCGCACGGACATTATCTGTAAGGTCTTCAAATTTCAGGGTGATAGAGAACTCATTAACATCGCTTGCATAGGCAAAAAAGTCAGAGTCCTTTGGTTCTATATCTGCCTCTGATAAAGTTCGATCTAATAGTAATCTTAGGGCATAAAGTAGATTTGTTTTTCCGACATCATTGGCACCGATTATTAAGGTTTTGAGGTTGAAATTGATAGTAGAGTCGTAAAAGTTGCGGAACCTTTTCAGTTTTACTTGACTGATTTTCATATTTCAGGGGTTTTCTATTTGTTCTACTGAGAATTTAAAAAGGCTTAAACAAGTCTTAAAGACTTATTCTAATCTGATTATCTACTTCTCATCAAATACAAACTCTGTTTAGAATGCTTATTCTCCTGCTCCTATAGTTTGCAATAAATATACGAAAAATATATACAAAAATTACCTTATATTGATTTCAAGTACTTGTACAATGTGCTTTTAGAAATACTAAGATGACTACATATTTTGGAGACTGACATATCTCCTTTGTTATATAAAGACTTGGCAACAATCGCCTTTTCGACTGCCTCTTTAGAAAGCCCCTTTGCCCCCCCCCCAAAAAAAAAGACCACCTAATGAAAGCGGTCTAAACAGTAGTCCTCAGTGACCGGGAATCGACGCCAGGTCGGAGGCTCGATACCCCGTAGCCTAATCCTGCATAGAAGAATATTGGTTAGGAAACATCCTCACCTCTCCAACACCAAATACGCCCCCTTAAAATTCTGATTCCGGGCCTCAAAAGTCGTCCGCCCCGGGCCGGGCTGCCACTCGATCGCGGCGCGGCCGTTGGCCATCTCGACTACCTGACTCCGACTGGGCGTGCCGTAGTTGATCAGAAACTCGCCGGCACCGTCTTCCGAAAAATAAACCCGCCCTTCGTAGTCCAGTACCCGCCGGCCCTGCGCATCTACCGCAATGGCTTCTATCAGATACCGGCCGTTGGAAAGCGGCCGCGACGAGAGGCGGAAGTTCTCCGCAACACCATGCTTCTCAAAGGAATACCGAACCTCCAGCGTGTCGGCCGATACGGGCTGGCCGTCAACATATCCCCTGGCCAGCAACTCGTTTTTCCCTTCCGTAAACTGAACATCCCAGTGCAGACCAGCCGCCGGAAATTGGCCGATTTGCCGCTCTTTTTGCCCCAAAGACTTGCCATTGTGGAAGAGCTCCACACTGCTGCAATTGCTGTACACACTAAGCTCCTTGGATTTGCCCCTGGGGCCGTTGCGCTCCGTCCAGCTGTGGGACTCAATGTACACAAAAGGCTCCTTGGCCCAGTAACTCTTGAATACATAGTAGGCGTCCTTGGGCTTCCCGCTGCGGTCTACCAGGCCCTTTTGATTGACGAACGGAATGGGGTTTTCAGGCCGAAGGGGCGTGCCGAAATCTTTAAACGCCCATTGTGCATTGCCGGCAAACCAGTCGGTGCCTTCCGATACCATCAGGTGCCAGTCAAAGAGGTCGACGATGTAGTTCTCCGTCCAGTCCCCGCTTTGAGCGATGTTCTTCACGTTCACCTGATTGATCTCTTCCGCCCACTCGTCTTCCTCCACCAGGCCGTCGCCGTCGATGGGTACCTCCGTGTGGCGACCGACATGGCTGGAGCCGCCGTATTCCATGTGCAAAAATCGCTCGTATAGCGGGCGTTGCTTTTCCAGGGTCGCCTGGTAGTTTTTATATACCCCGGCGTACCAGCCCGACCAGATAGAGGGGGAAAATACATCCACCAGGTGAGCGCCTTCGTAGTACTTACGTATACTGGTCATCCGGTAGGGGTCCAGCTCGTGGGCGATCTCGTTCAAGCGGCTGACCATCTCGTTCAGGTAGCCGGTTTCATCCCCGCCTTCCATATCGGGTAGCCAGTAGATCTCGTTGCCCAGCGACCAGAACAGGATGCTGGGGTGGTTGTAGTTTTGAGTGATTTGTTCGCGCAGCAAGCGGGTCGTATTTTTTTCCCAGGCTTCCCCGCCCCGCCCTCCGCGGCACCAGGGCAGCTCGTCCCAAACGATGATCCCGAGCTCATCGCAGGCTTTGTACACCTCCGGGTCCTGGGGGTAGTGCCCGAGGCGGAGGAAATTGGCGCCCATCTCCTTGATCATTTCGATGTCCTGGCGGTGCAGGCGGTTCGGCATGGCCGCGCCGTAGCCGGCATGCTCCTCGTGGCGGTGCGTTCCGCGGATCTTTACTCGCTCTCCGTTGAGGAAAAAGGGCCCGTTTTTTTCAAAATGGAACCAGCGGTACCCAAATCGCTGAACCGACTCGTCCACCACCCGGCCGTTTGTTTCGAGGCGAATGCGCAGACGGTATAAAAATGGATGATCGGGCGACCATAAGGTGGGCCGCTCCAATTGGGGTAGCTCGATCTGGGTATCCAAACCGGAGCCCTTTAGCTGTATCGCCTGCTCGGCGGATAGGATCGGACGGAGGCTGTCGGCTCCGAAAAGCTCGTATCGGAGGTTTCCTTCAAAGCTCTTTTGTTCCGGATTGGCCAGCCACAGCTTTACCTGCGTGGTGGCCGACGCCTTGCTGACAGTCGGCGTGCTGATGTGGGCTCGCTCGATGTAGGTCTGCGGCACGGTTTTGAGCCATACATCCCTCGTAATGCCGCCATAAATGAAAAAATCGGATTTCTGAGAGGGAATGATGTCCGGATCGTAGCTGTTATCTACCCTGACGATCAGCTCGTTGGACTTTCCTTTTTTGACAAAAGGCGTGATGTCTATCTCAAACCCGACATAGCCGCCGATGTGCTCGCCTGCGTATTGGCCGTTTACATAAAGCCGGGTGCTGATATTGGCTCCTTCAAAATACAACAGATGCCGTACCCCCGATTGCCGGGGAATCGTCAGCTGTTTTTTATACCAACTCGCATCCCGACGATAGCCCGGCAAATAATCCGTCGCATCCCACTGATTCCAGCTATGGGGAAGGTCTATTTTTTCCCAACTCCCCTCTTGTGGAAGGTTTTTTAGGTCAAAACCGCGGTCTTCTACATACAGCCAGTCCTTGTTAATATTCCTGACGGTTCTAACCTCCTGACGGTCCCTTGTGGGGATCCCCCTTCCAGCCAGCAAAAAGAAGATCGCCAGTAAGCCTATTACGGAAAAAACTTTGTTCATATTGGAAAACGATTTTGTTCGACTGCTAATCTCCTGAGTAATGCCTCCACGTAGTAATAGTCGGCATAAACGATCGGCACATCTACTTCGGCTCCAGCAGGGAAATTACCGACGCTGTGTTTCAGAAGAAAAGGAGGCGTTTTAGCTTGATATTCAGGGCTGCTTAAAGTTTTGAGTACGGTGTCGGCCCAGTTCAGATAAGTATCCCGATTATCCGGGTCGTGTACGGATAGTTCGACCAGGCCGGAAGCCGCTACAGCCGCCGCCGAGGCATCCCGGTAGGCGTCCGGAATATTCGGCGCATTAAAATCCCAGTAGGGAATACCATCCTCCGGCTGGTTGGGGTGCTCAAAGAAAAAATGTGCAATGGCCTGGGCCTGCTCCAAAAACCGGGGGTCTTTAGTAGCCCGATAAGCCATCGTAAACCCGTACAAACCCCAGGCCTGCCCCCGCGACCAGGCCGATTCATGTGAAGCGCCCTGATGGGTATGCCGGTTGCGGATGCCCCCCGACAAGGTGTCGTAATCAATGACGTGATAAGAGCTGTAATCGGCCCGAAAATGGTTATCCAGGGTGGTTAAAGCGTGTTGATAAGCGATGTTATAAAAAACAGAGTCGCCGCTCAGTTCGGCGGCTTCAAACAACAACTCCAGGTTCATCATATTATCAATGATCACGGGGAACTGCCAGATCTCCCGGTTGAAGTCCCAGCTTCGAATGGCCCCAACTGTAGGGTGATATCGCCTGCTGAGGGTTTGGGCAGCCTGTATCAAGACGTCTTTGTAGTGTTGCGAAGGCTTGGTTTTATAGGCTTCGCCAAAACTACAGTACAACTTAAATCCGAGGTCGTGCGTATGGGTGTCCCATTTTTCTTTTTCTTCAAAAGCAGTCCATTTTTCAGCCGCCTGCCTCAGACTTTCATCGCCGCCAAAACGGTACAAGGACCATAGCGTGCCGGCATAAAATCCACTCGTCCAGTCGCGGGAAGTGGAGGCCATGAGCGAGCCGTCCGCCTCCAGGGCCCTGGGTATTCGATTCGAATCGATCGGAAAGTCTTTCACCATCGAAGCGGCCCTGGCCGAAAGCTGTGTGAGTCGTTCCTTCAGACTTTCTTCATTAATCTCCGATATTGGCTTAGTGATATGGACCTCAGTACACCCCAGCAAAAGAGCCAGAAAACTGAGTATAAAAAGGTTTTTCATTCAACTTTGTTTGTAAACAAAATAAGAGCGATGGCTGAGAAAAAAGCGGATGCTTTTTTCTCAGCCATCCTAAAAAATTTTTACTGTACGATCAGCTTCAGCGACATCTCTCCCTGATTCGTCTGTATCCGGGCGATGTAGAAACCTTTGTTCAGGCCGCGCTCCGGCTGCCAGTTGACCCGGTGCTGTCCGGCGGCTTGCTCATCTTCCACGAGGGTATTGATCAGGCGGCCGGTCAGGTCGTAAATACTGAACCTTACCTGGCTCTGTTGCTTCAATTCGTAGGTAAAAGTGGCGGTCTGATATACCGGGTTCGGCTGAACGCTTAACTGCAGCGTAGCGGCAATCCTAGGCTCAAATACGCTGGTGGACAGATTACAGGCTCCGACAGCTCCGATGGCTCCTCCATCCGTGCCGGCCGTGGCCGATGCAGTTTGCATGCCGTAGCATGGATCAAAGGTCGAGAAGTCGAACAAATTGCCGTTATCGAGCGCCGTGCCGGCCACTGCAACATCTTCTACCACAAAATCAAACATGTCCTCCGCAAATGGGTCGGCATAGATGTCTTTGACGTATTGTAGAATGCTCATCGGTACGCCCGCCAGCGTCACTTCTTCTTCGAAGTAGGTATCCTCCGCACTGTCTCCCAGCTGTTGCAGGATCAGGTCAGAGTAGACGGCCGGGCGACTGACCGAGTCGTTGCTCTCGAAATAATCGAGTACTTCCTGCTTATAGAAAATGTTGTTGGCGGCAAAAGTGAAGTTGGTGCCCTCATACAGGGTGTCGATCGTAAATACCTTGTGCGCCTCTTTATCCGGCTGGGATTGCTCGTCCGTATAAGCCGGCGACGTGCCTAACATAATGGGGTCGATCAGCAGATTGTTCGTGACCTTCACCGTCAGGGCTTTGCCAAACTGGAAAGCGCCGTGGCGGCCCACCTGATTGAATACCGTGCAATGGTCGATCTCGATGTAGTTATGCGGCTCGGTCTGCCCCTGGCTGCGCAGCACCCGGTCGACGATATTGTGTACAACCGTATTGCGCATCACGATCGTGTCCTGTGCAAAGTTGCGCGAGTCAATGCCGCGGCCGTTACCTTCCAGGATGAAGCGGTTGCCGCCGTTGCGCAAAACAGAGTTCGTCACATACACCTTACAATCGGGCGCTCTCATTTGCAGAAATCCGCCCCGGTCTTTTTCTATGATACAATGATCCACCAC
>JAUIKE010000349.1 GCA_030430845.1 Bacteroidia bacterium
TCAATACCAAAAAGTACCCACGATGTATTTCAAAAAAGTCAAGCACCTTATTTTCGCTTTACTTCTATTCACTTTTGCCTGTAGTGCTACAGAGCAATCATCTCAAGTAACCGACCTGGCCGGCCACTGGATGATGCAGGCCGTTTATCAGGAAGGGAATGACGTAACAGAAGAGCACAATCCTGAAAGAGACCGATACATTACCTTCCGTGAAGATGGTACTTTCGAAACCGGCGGCAGCCCTTGGGGAAAAAATACCGGAAAATATATCTTCAATGAAGCCGATATGAGACTGTTTCTTGACAGCGATGTCGGCGAAGAAGATGACAGCAACTGGATCATCAGCTTTCGCAATGATACCTTGCATTGGCAAGGCGTGGGTACTGCCTGGGCAGAGGATTTTGAGATCCTGCATGTGAAAAAATAAGTTAGTGACTGATTAGGCCGCCAGACCTAATCAGTTCATTAGCTTAATTTTGCTCTTAGCTGTAGTTTCTACCATTATTTTGACGATTCTTTGTAATTTAAGCCTGATCACAAACGAAAAACTGTCAAAATAATCGTATGAAAAAAACACTCTCCTTTTTCAGTATTTTTGCCATCATTTTTTCAATAAACGCACAGGAAGTTCCATCCTCTTTTTACCAGGAATTGGAATACCGCTGCATAGGTCCCTTCAGGGCTAGCCGGACAGTCGGAGCTGTGGGAATTCCTTCTCAGCCCAATGTCTTTTTCGTAGGCGTCAATAATGGGGGGGTATGGAAAACCGATGATTACGGCCGTACCTGGAACCCCATTTTTGATGAGGCCCCTACTGGTTCGGTCGGCGATATCGCCGTTTCGCCAACTAACCCTAACATTCTTTATGTAGGAAGTGGCGAAGGTTTGCATCGGCCCGATCTTGGCGTAGGAGATGGCATTTTTAAATCCACCGATGGAGGAAATACCTGGAAGTTAACAGGTCTGACTGACGTACAGCAGGTAGGCAGGCTCATCATTCATCCGACAAACCCTGACATTGTGTACGTAGCCGGCCTGGGCCATCCTTACGGACCGAATGAACAGCGTGGCGTTTTTCGTACCAAAGACGGCGGGAAAAACTGGGAAAAAGTCCTGTACATCAACCACAATACCGGAGCCATTCAGGTGGAATTCGATCCTACCAATCCGAATGTCATCTTCGCATCAATGTGGGAGCACCGGGAGGGGCCCTGGGAAAATGCCGCCTTTTTAGGTACCAATAGTGGTTTGTATAAATCTGTAGATGGAGGAGATAACTGGAAAAAAATGACAGGCGGACTGCCAACCGGCGAGCAGGGGCTCGGAAGGGTAGGAGTGGCCATCGCTCCCAGCAATCCGAAACGCATGTATGCTACCGTCGATGCCGGCTCAAGAGGTGGCGTGTTTATGAGCAACGATGCCGGCGAAAACTGGAGTCGCGTCACTACCGATTATCGCATCTGGGGAAGAGCCAGCGACTTTGGCGAATTGAAAGTCCATCCAAAAAACCAGGATGTCCTTTTTTCCGGAAATATTGCCTCCTATCGCTCTGATGATGCCGGCAAAACCTGGACGAGTATAAAAGGCGCGCCAGGTGGCGATGACTACCATCGTATCTGGATCAACCCGAATAACCCGGACATCATGATCTTCGCCGCAGACCAGGGTGCGACCATCACTGTGAATGGTGGCCGGACCTGGAGTTCCTGGTATAACCAACCTACCGCACAGATCTATCACGTGACGACAGATAATCAGTTCCCCTACTGGGTGTACGGTGGTCAGCAGGAAAGCGGGGCCATCGGAACGGCCAGCCGCGGCAATGGCGGACAGATTTCCTTCCGAGACTGGATGGGCGTAGGTTCGGATGAATACGCCTACATCGCTCCTGACCCACTGAACCCCGATATTATATATGGCGGCCGGGTTATGAAGTTCAATAAAAAAACGGGGCAAAGCCATAATGTGGCTCCTGAAGCACTGCGTTCCGGTAAATATCGCATCTTGCGTACCATGCCGCTGCTTTTCCATCCGGCAGATCCCAAAACCTTATTATTCGCTACCAATGTTTTATGGAAAACCACGGACGGCGGCCACAACTGGCAGATCATTAGTCCCGACCTAACTCGCGAACAACCCGAAGTACCCGAAAGCATCGGTGATTTCAGAAGACCTGAAATGGAAACTATGAGAAGGCGGGGCGTCATCTATGCCGTGGGGCCTTCTCCGCTTAATAAAGATATCATCTGGGCCGGCACCGACGACGGCCTGATGCACCTGACCAAAAATGGCGGTGCTGGCTGGATCAACGTCACGCCTCCCGAATTGAAATCCTGGGATAAGGTGTCGCAGGTAGATGCCGGGCATTTTGATGCGGGTACAGCCTATATCGCCATTAATGCCATTCGAAAAGATGACATGCGGCCTCATATTTTTAAAACCAAGGATTACGGCGCTACCTGGACCCGCATTGTCAAGGGCATGCACGAAATGGGCCCGGTGAATGTAGTTCGGGAAGACCCCAAACAGCCCGGCTTGTTGTTTGCCGGAACGGAAAGAGAAGTCTATTTCTCGGTTGATGATGGAGCCAATTGGCAGTCACTGCGCAACAACATGCCTGCCTCTTCCATCCGCGACCTGGTGATCCATGAAAATGATCTGGTGGTAGGTACACATGGTCGGTCTATCTGGATTTTAGATGATATTTCTCCACTCCGGGAAATGGCCAGAGTAGTAGCGGGTGGGAAAAGCCATTTATTTGATCCAGGAAGTATACACCGGGTACGCTGGAATATGTTCTCGGATACACCACTGCCTCCGGAAGAGCCGGCAGGGGAAAACCCTCCAGATGGGGCTACACTGGATTATTATTTGGTTAAAAATGCCGGCAAGGTAAGTTTGGAAATCTTTGACATGGAAGGAAGACTCGTTCGTGCCTACTCAAGCGATGACAAGCCAGAGTATGTGGATACCACCAGCTTGCCTCATCCGACTTACTGGATGCGTCCGCTTCAGGAAGTTTCCACCGGAGCTGGGCACCATCGTTTTGTCTGGGATCTGAGATACACGCCTCCACAGGATGCCCGTCGCCAGTTCTCTATTTCGGCGGTATACAAAAAAACACCCAGCGGGCCGCAGGGGCCATTTGTACATCCGGGTAAATATAAAGTGCGTTTGAGGGTAGATGGGCAGACACAGGAAAAAGAGATCGAAGTAAAAATGGACCCTCGGGTAGATATTGGGGAGGAAGATCTGCGCCTACAAACCAATTATTCCATGGCTTGTTATGACGCTTACCAGGAAGCCAATACAATTAGAAAGGCGATTGACGAGTTATTAGAAGGGAATATCTCCTCGGGGAAAAAAGAGCAATTACAAGCTTTAAAAGGAAACCGGGCACCCGGCAATCCGGATACGATGTACGGCAGCATATCTGATACGCCGGCTTCGGAGGAGTCAGTGATGGGCCTGCAGCATAAGTTTCTTTTTATGATGAACTTGTTGCAAGCTGCAGATGTCCGCCCTACGCCGCAGGCTTTGGAGGGTATTCAGATGCTACAGCAACGATTGATGGATTTAAAACAGCGATTTTTAGAGATCCGTTAGCATAATAAGTAGAGGGCTTGTATAGAAAGGCCGCACCTTTTTATACAAGCTCATAAAAAATAATCATGGCCTACAACGAACACCTCGCCGACCGCATCCGGAACGTCCTCCACGACAAAAAAACGACCTTCGAAGAAAAAAAGATGATGGGCGGCCTCTGTATTATGGTGGATGATAAAATGTGCGTCGGGGTCATTAAAGATCAATTAATGGCCCGAATCGGTAAGGAAAATTATGAAGCTGCCCTGGAAAAAGAAGGCTGCACAGAAATGAAATTTACCGGTCGGCCGCTCAAAGGCTTCGTGTTTGTAGAACCGGAGGCCATTGATATGGATAAAGACCTTGAATACTGGGTCCAACTTTGTCTGGATTTTAACCCACTGGCCAAGTCTTCCAAAAAGAAGAAGAAAAAGAAATAATTTAAGGGTGAAATAGTGAAAAGGTGAAACTGTGTAACAGTTGAAACCCGGAACATTGGAACTCAGGAATTTTCAAACATGCAACACAGAACAAAAAAACGATCTATCTTATTCTTCCTCCTCTTTTTAGGAGCCCTCAACCTGCTTTTTTCCCAAATACCCGATAATGTCATCGGGGCGAATCCCCTATCACTTAAATGGAATCAGATCCGCACCGATAAAGTACAGGTCATCTTTCCGGAAGGTGTCGAACCGGCTGGGCAGCGCGTGGCCAATGTGGTGCACTATCTGTGGGATCACAACTTCAAATCCATCGGAGAGAAGAAGCAGAAAGTAACGATCCTTCTCCAGAATCAGACCACTATCTCTAATGGTTTTGTAACCGTTGGGCCTTTCCGTTCCGAATTTTACATGACCCCACCTCAGTTCAATTATACGACTGACTGGCTGGACATCCTGGCTATTCACGAGTATCGTCACGTTCAGCAATACGGCAATTCCAATCATGGCTGGACGAAAGTGCTGAAGACCATAGCCGGCTCCTGGGCCTGGGGAGGGATGTTCAGCATGGCCCTTCCACGTTGGTTCACGGAAGGCGATGC
>JAUIKE010000350.1 GCA_030430845.1 Bacteroidia bacterium
AGGTAGTGGACGGATCTTTTGAGCTTCGTCTGGTAGATGAGAATATTGATAACAATCAACTAGACAATAATGTACGCTGGGAACTGCGCAGCCTGAGTGACCCCTCACAGCCGGTTATTGCCTCAGAGCGTACCATCGACCGCTTGAATGAACAAATCATCAAAGAATATGGATTTAGCGTAGCTATTCTTCAAACGCCGGAGGTTGGTACGAATGAAGATGAAGAAAATGGAGTTGTTGGATATGAGGAAGAGTATGAGAGTGAAGAACCGATTCAGTGGCTCACGGGAATTCCGGATGATTTATCCGGAGGAACCACGAGTTTCGGAGACCTCGTCTACGATTTTGTAGATAACTCTCCCGGAGGCGAAGATGCGGATATAGATCCTAACCAGGCTTTTACGAATATCGGCCCTGGCTACTTTATTCCTTATTACATGGCGAACTGGCGCCGGAAGGAAGATCAGAATAGAGATCTTCAATATATTACACCGGCCTGGAGTGACCTGAGCGGTAACAATCTGGCCAGAGGGCGGATGAAACTTGAAGATTTAAATAATGTAGATATTGTTTTTACTTCTAATAAAGACCTATGGAGCCGTTGTGTGGTCATCGAAGGAGCCAACCGCTATTACAATCAATCCGGCTTTTTGGCTGAAGACAATCGCCGCCATTTCGATCTGCGTTCCGACCCCAATGTGACGAAGTTTGACAATGATCGGGACGGGCAGCCGGATACTGACACGGATGACCCAGGTACTGGTATGGGTTGGTTCCCCGGCTATGCTATTGATGTGGAAACCGGGCAGCGCCTCAACATCTTTTTCGCTGAAAACTCCGTTTACAACGGTTCTCTGGCAGGAGATGCTTTTGTAGGAGAACCTACCGGAGGGGATATGATGTTCAATCCTTCTTCTCAGCTATTTTTGCCGGCCGGTAATTTTGTGACCTTGTTTAACTTCCTCTCTGGAGGGCAACATATGGTGTATGTGACCAAAACACCTTATGATGAATGTGCCTCCTTCCGGGCAAACTTTTCAGCCAGCGCTTCTAACCTTTTAAAGGTGCGAAGTATTCCCGACATTACCTGGGCAGGCTTCATTATGTCTGCTCCCGGTACCGAAATGCTGTCTTATGAGGAAGGCTTGATCCCTGAGGATGTCACCGTGAAACTAAGGGTAAACAGTCCTTTCGAAGTACAAGAAGGAACAGGAGCGTTTAATGGATATCCGACTTATCGATTTACGATTGAAAATAAGCAGTCCACAGAATTATCAGAGGTAGAAGTGGATGACGCCTTAGATATGATTAAGGTAGTTCCAAATCCATATTACGGATTTTCTGACTACGAGCAGTCGCAGTTTACGAATATTGTAAAAATCACGAATCTGCCTGCTAAGTGTACGGTTACGATTTTCTCTCTGGACGGCAAGTTCATCCGACAGTATCGACGTGATGAGATTGGAGCAGTGCCCGATGGGGTGAACAGGGCTCTTAAGCGACAACAGATTAGTCCGGCTTTGGAATGGGATTTGAAGAACAACAAGGGCATTCCGGTGGCGAGCGGCGTATACCTGGTGCATATTGATGCCGGCGAATTAGGCGAGCGAGTCATCAAATGGTTTGGTGTGAATCGGAAATTTGACCCTTCAGGTTTATAAAAATAACAAAGTTATCGGGGGTTGTGTAAAAACTCGTTCCTCGTTTTTACACCCCCCTTAAAATTTTGTTTAGGAGGTCGTTTGAATAAAAAAACTTCGTTTTTTTATTCAAACGACCTCCTAAAAGAATATTATTGGTTGGGGAAAAAGGCCGAAGGACTTTTTACACAACCCCATAAAAAATATTAACGGTAATGAATAAAATCTACTTTTTTCTAGCTGCCTTATTTATCCTGACTGTGCCCACCGCAGAGGCGGGTAATCCTGACCGGCAGGGGGAAGCAGGTGCTTATGAATTGTTGATGAACCCCTGGGCCAGGAGTGCGGGATTACATAGCATGACGACGGCCAATATTAAGGGTGTGGAAGCGCTGCGTCTGAATGTCGCAGGTATGGGCCGCATTAACAATCTGGAGGCAATGGTAAGCTATGCTAATTACCTACAGGGCACCGATATCAGCATGAACGCTATCGGAGTGGTTACCAAAACGGGAGAGCGGGGCGCGTTTGGCCTGAGCCTGATGACCCTTGATTTTGGAGAGATTGATGTGACTACTACAGATCAACCGGAGGGAACAGGAGCGACTTTTTCCCCAAGCTTTTTTAACCTGGCCCTGGCCTATGCTCATACATTTGAAAACAAGATCTCGGTTGGGTTGGCAGTTCGCCTGGTGTCGGAGTCTATCTCGAATGTATCTGCTTTTGGGTTTGCTCTGGATGCCGGTGTGCAGTATGTAACCGGAGAAGAAGATAATTTTAAGTTTGGCATCTCTCTCCGAAATGTAGGAACGCCCATGAAATTTACAGGAGAAGGCCTGGCCACTCCGGCTCCCAGTCCGAATGGAGGTGGGTATGAGGTAACGCTCAATCAGCGCTCGGCCACCTATGAACTTCCTTCCATGTTGAACATTGGCTGGTCATACGACTTTTTATTTAGCTCGAAGCATCGATTTACCCTGGTTGGTAATTTCACCTCCAACTCTTTTTCCCAGGATCAATTGGGAGCGGGCGCTGAATATGCTTTTAATGAACTGTTTATGGTGCGGGCAGGATATAAAACAGACCTGGGCAATGTAAGCGAAGCAGAGGAGTCTGTTTATACAGGATTATCGGCCGGAGCCAGTTTTGAATTACCTCTGAATAAGGAAAATAAGAATGTTCGCCTGGGCATTGACTATGCCTACAGAAATACAAGACTTTGGAATGGGACGCATAATATTGCCCTGAGAATCAGTATTTAAAGCGTTCTGTTGTGTTGGTCAGCAAAGTTTGTTTTTTAATTTTCTGACCGCTTTCTCTTGAGTTTTATCGGTAATATCCCTATTTTTGTTGCATAATAAAGGCAAGAACGTTTCTGTCGTATGATAGAAGCGTTCTTGCCTTTTATTCGAGTATAGGTAATATTTACTACAAAAACTGCAAAGAATTCTCTCAGTCTCGAGAGCACTATTCTGATTTTTTTCCAACATCCTGGAGTTAGAAGTGCTGGTTGCTGAAGCATCATTGCTCAGAACTGGGGGAACTTTATTATTTATTTACAAAACTTTGTTTTATGGCAGCTTATAATTATTTAACCAAAGAGGGCTACGAAAGATTAAAAGCAGAGCTGGACGAATTGAAATCGACTGGACGGGCAGAGGCCGCAAAAGCGATCGCGGAAGCTCGTGAAAAGGGTGACCTTTCCGAGAATGCTGAGTATGATGCAGCCAAAGAAGCCCAGGGTTTACTGGAATTTAAGATAAACGAACTGGAGAAAGAACTGTCCAATGCCCGCATTCTGGATGCGAGCCAGATCGATACTTCTAAAGTGACGGTCCTTGCTAAGGTGACAATCAAAAATGTGAAAAACAGTAAGGAAATCACGTATCAATTAGTCTCAGAGTCTGAAGCAAACCTGAAAGCCAAGAAAATTTCCGTTACTTCTCCTATGGGTAAAGGACTACTGGGTAAAAAGATAGGAGAGATCGCAAAAGTTGAAACTCCTCGCGGAGATCTGGAATTCGAGGTAGTTGACATTTCTATATAATCCATTGAGCCCAAGTGTCTAAAGGCTTTTGGGCTCCCAAAACTTCTCTAATGGCTTCCATTTTTACTAAAATCATCAATGGAGAAATTCCCAGCTACAAAATAGCGGAGTCTGAAGATTTTTATGCATTCCTTGACGTTTTTCCAGTAGCTAAAGGACACACCTTGGTCGTCCCCAAAAAAGAGATTGATCAATTTTTTGACCTGGATGACGAACTGCTTTCCCGTATCATGCCATTTGCTCAAAGAGTTGCCAAAGCCTTAAAGGCAACCATCCCTTGCAAGCGGATCGGTGTTTCGGTAATTGGTCTGGAAGTGCCCCACGCACACGTCCACCTGGTGCCCATTAACCAAATGAGCGATATCAGCTTTGAAAAAGCCAAACTGAAATTTTCCGAAGAAGAAATGGAGGCTTTGGCGAAGGCTATTCGGGCTAATTTTGAGTAATCCTTGAGATTTCACTTCAATAATGCTGGATCTAGCCAAATATTATTCGGCGGGCTGCTCGCTAGTCACCTGGTGACTCCAAGTCACCAGGTGACTAGCGCCCGGTTTCGCTCCCCAAAGTTACGTCCTTTCCTCCAAATTCACCAGCTCATGTCCGCTTTTGTCCGATATTGGAAGGTTTTGAAAGACTTTGAAAGGTGGGTAAGAGGGAGCACCCCGGCCCGGCCGCAGAATTTAGACTTCTACACTATTTAATTCGGTCCGGATTGTCCTTGATGAAGCTGCTCCAGCTGTTCTTGCGGGAAGGAGAGCGAAAGCCGCCGACGGTTTGGTAATGATGGCAAATGGCCACACCCAGTGCATCTGTTGCATCCAGATAATGATCGCTGAGGTCCATTTTGATCATTTGCTGTAACATGGCGGCTACCTGTTCTTTAGTAGCATTGCCGTTGCCGGTGACTGACTGCTTGA
>JAUIKE010000351.1 GCA_030430845.1 Bacteroidia bacterium
AAATAATATTCTTTGCAAAATTATTATCTGGTGCTAATGCTAAAGCTTTTTTAGCTTCTTCAACTGCTTCTCCTATTTTTCCATTTTCTAGTTCTATTCTGGATTTTAATAAAAAAACTTCTTCTTGTTTTGGGTCAATTTTTAAGGATTGTCTTAGTATTTCTAGACTTTGGCCATAATTTCTATTTTCGATTTCTATTTCAGCATAATGATTTAAAAATGCACTTGAGGTAGAATCTAATTCTAGAGCTTTTTTTATAAAGACGATTCCTTTTGAATAATTTTCAATGCCACAATGGCAGATACTTATAAGATAGTAAAGGTAACTGTCGTCAGGGTTCGATAAAAGCCTCTCCCGTAGCTTTTCGATTGCTAAGTTATATTTCTTCCTCTCGATTAAAAAAAGTAAATCTTGATAAAGCTCCATTGATACAATCTAAATTGAATTAGCTTCAAGTTATATATTCATCTAGGATTTCTTAGGTTTGTTGTTTCAAAAGTATAATTTATGCCCACCTTGCTCTTCTCTTTCACCGAAAATTCTTAATTTAACTTTACAAAGAAAAACCTTTCGCAAAACTTCTCTCGAAGATTAGCCGCCTTTCCTTCCACAGGTTCAGGACCATCAGCTCTGTAACCATTACAAAAAACAGAAGTGTATAAAAAAAAGCAAAGCGATTTTTTATACACTTTCCCTATTTTTTCATCAAAATCACCCGACATGCTAAAGCAGAACATCCTGGTTTTTCTTCGCCGAATGATGCGTAATAAAGCCGATTCCTTCATCAGTCTGGGCAGTCTTACCCTCGGACTAACCGCCGTTTTACTGGCCTTTACCTTCATTATGGACGAGCGAGGCTTTGACCAATTCCACTCCAAAGCGGATCGCATCTTCCGTGTCAATAAAAACAATACCGATCCTTCCGGCAATATCAGTAAAAATGCCGAAACACCGGGGCGAATGGCCGCCGCCCTGGAAGAAGATTTCCCTGAAGTAGCCGCCGCTGCTCATGTTGCTCCCTGGTTTGATGCGGTTTTAGTGAGTCATGAGGAACGAAACTTGGAAGTAGATAACTGGGTGTTTGCTGACGATAAGTTTTTCCAAATATTTGACTTCAAAGTGCTGGAAGGAGGAAACCCCGCTGCTTTGCTGGCCCAACCCGGAAATGTGCTGATCACGCCAACCTTGGCGGAAGGTCTCTTTGGCAGCGAAAATGCGGTGGGTAAAAGCTTTCAAGGGCTGAGCGACAAATTGTATACCGTGGCGGGGATCATCGAGGAAAATCCGCGGCAGTCTCACCTGCAATACGATCTGATCGCTTCCTGGGCATCCACTACCGGCGATTCCGGCTTTCTGGATTTTAGCTTTATCAATAACTGGCTGGGCCAGACGGTATACACCTATGTACTCCTGGATGATCCTTCCCAGATGGCAGCAGTGAATGCAAAACTGCCCGATTTTACGGCCCGGTATATGTCAAACCGGGCGGAGGTGTATGATTTTTATCTTCAGCCACTGTCAGATGTTTATCTCCGTTCCAATGACCTGTTGTACCTCAGAGGTGGTAAGTACGGCAGTGCAGTGTTTTTGAGAACGTTTTCGGTCATAGCCCTTCTTATTTTACTGATTGCTATTTTTAATTACATCAACATTACAACGGCTCGTTCGCTGCAAAGGGCGAAGGAAGTGGGGGTCAAAAAAGTGCTAGGCGCAGAAAAAGGCCTGATCATCCGGCAATTTCTGACTGAAACACTGGGGGTCACCACCATCGCGGCCATAACTGCCTGTGTATTCGCCTGGCTGTTGTTGCCTCAACTGAATGGATGGTTTGAAAAAGACATCCCCTTATCGCAGCTTTTTAGTCCGCTTGCTGTCGGATTTTTGTTAGGCATCATTTTGATAACAGGGCTTGTTTCGGGCGTCTTCCCGGGAACGGTTCTTTCCAGATTCCGCCCGATCAAGGTGTTAAAAAGTAATGTCCGCCTGGCTCCGGGTGGCCGTTTACCCAGGCAGGTGTTGACGACGGTTCAGCTATCAGTCGGCGTGGCCCTCATCGCCGGAACTTTGTTGTTGAATCAGCAATTTAGATTTTTACTCAACAAAGATCTCGGTTTTGACAAGGAGCAGGTGCTTGTTATGCATACTCCTCCAGGTATTGAGAATAGCTCCTCTGCCTTCAGGGACGGACTGCTGGCCTTGCCTGGGGTTCAAAGCGTCTCGATCTGTCAGGCCGCTATGGGAGAGGGAACATTTGGAACCACCGTTATTCCGGAAGGCAATGCCGGCGAAGAATTCCCCGTCCAGCTCTTCCGCATCGATAGCGCCTATTTGACCACCTACGGAATCGAACTGCAGGAAGGCCGCATGCTTAGTCGAACTGCAGATGCAGCTACGGGAGGTTTGATTGTCAATAATGCCTTTGTTCAGCAAATGGGCTGGTCGCAAGGCTTGAATAAAACGGTAGGGTTTCCTGGCTCTGAAGCCCGGATTCCTATCGTTGGAGTGGTAAAGGATTTTAATTACAATACGCTTCATCAGCAGGTGGACCCGCTTGTGATGTACCTGGATGATCGTAAGGCTAATATTTCCGTACGCTTAAACACGGCAGAGGTGGCGTCCTTATTACCGAAAATGCAACAACTTTGGGAAAGCTTTGAACAGCGCTACCCTTTCGACTACTACTTTGTGGATGATTATTTCGCTCAGCGATACATGAAGGAGCAAGAAATGCTGCGCACCATCAGCCTTTTTGCTGCCGTGGCGATCTTCATCGGCTGCCTTGGCTTGTACGGCATGATGGCATTTAGTATCGCCCGGCGGGAGAAGGAGGTGGGCATTCGGAAAGTTTTGGGAGCCAGTGTTATGAGCTTATTTAGTTTGTTGACAAAAAACTTTGCCTATCCCTTACTTTTTGCCCTGCTGATTGCCATTCCGGTCAGTCAATACTTCCTGAGTCAATGGCTGCAAAATTTTACCTACCGAGTATCGCTCTCGTGGTGGATATTTTTGCTGGCAGGCTTATCGATGCTGGCGATCATGTTGTTGACGGTAAGTTTTCAGAGTTTGAAAGCTGCGAATGCTAATCCGGTGCATGCCTTAAAGAGTGAATAAATAATTGGGGTTGTGTGAAAAGAGGCCAAAGGCCTTTTCACACAACCCCAGTTAATAATAACTTGTTTTGCCCAATTAATCTTGCCAACCACTAATTTAGAATGACCAATCACTAACTTAAGCCTTCATTTGACCTGGATTGGGTTTATGTTTGCTTTAACATAGTGCATAGGATATGAGGTATTAGTGCTATTTACTCAATTAAAAAGCCTATAAAATCTAAATTCGATGAAACGCATGGGCATATTGCTTTGCGGAGTCCTTTCTTATCTTAAGAAATAATACTATTTTATTAGCAAAAAGTGAAAATCAGTATAGCATTTAATAATCCATTATAATTCTCAAAAAATCAGTCGAATATGATAAAAAAGCGATTAAAGAAATACGGCAAAAAAGGTCTGATTATCTATATTTGTTGGTGTGCCCTCAAGGGAATCGCCTATTTGGTCCTGGGAAATTATTTGATTTCATAATCATAAAACACCTTTCCCTTTTTATTTTCTTTTTCGTCTTTACAGCTTGCCAAAGTACCGAGAAAGACGATCCAACCAAAAGCTCTTCCGAAGAAATGAAATTATCAGGCAGTGTAATCGTTGATGGAACAGAATTGAAATATTCCACAAGAGGGGCCGGGGAGCCTTTTGTAATATTTGGCTTTCCGGAATATTTTTCAGAAAACCTGGAGGAGCACTTTCAGCTATTTTTCTTCGGCACAAGAGCAAGTGCGGAGAATTACAGCCCAATCAATCCTAATGAATATACCCTCGAAACACTTCTGGAAGACATTGATACCTTACGTTCAGCTGCCGGGCTAGACAAATTTATTATCGGCGGACATTCGATTATGGGGGTCATTGCTTATGAATATGCAAAAAGATATCCTGAGCACGTTTCACAGGTCGTCATGATGGGTTCGCCAAGCACGTATGCGACTGAAGAATATCAGAATATTGTAAACAAATATTGGGAAGCAGCCCCTCCGGAACGAAAAACGCTCTTTGAGGAGAAACAACAGCAGATAAAGGGAACATTGGCCGGCTTAAGTCCTCGCGAAGCTTTGGTAAAAAGTGTCGTCTCCCAAAGTCCCCAAAGGTGGCACGACCCAAATTTTGATGATACCCCCAATCTCGAAAAGGTATCCTACAACATGGATTTCGTCGGCCATTTATTCGGCACCCTATTTGCCAATTACCAGATGTTTGGTCCTGATGAGAAACCGGCCCATCCTGTTTTTTTAGTTGTCGGAAGAAGTGATTATGTATGCCCTCCAACACTTTGGGTAGGTAAATATGACCATTTATCTAATCTGACCGTTTCTGTTTTTGAAAAAAGCGGGCACACGCCTCAATATGAAGAAAGTGCGCTTTTTAAGGAAAAATTGATTGAATGGCTTAGAAATAATTAAGTGGCGACTCAAAACTCCTTCCATACGGACCGTCGGGTCGTCGTTCTGAGTCAGCCTTTTAATTATTCACTTAGTCGTCCCTC
>JAUIKE010000352.1 GCA_030430845.1 Bacteroidia bacterium
CGGCATTATCACAATATCTATTTGGTGCTGGACTATGGATGCTCAAGTCGATCAAAGCTTATTGAAGAAAATTCCCGTCGATACTTCAGAGCAAAAAAATATGAATATGGACGCGGTGTATAACCGTCCTTTTTTACAGATTGATAAAATGCCAGTTTCGATTGGGGGTTACATAGAGGCCGATTATCAATATATTGGTGAAGATGGGATTACGGAGGGACACACTTTCAGAATACCTAGAATGACAATCTTTATGGCTTCTTCCATCCATCGAGAAAAAAAATTCCTGTCTGAAATCAAGTTTGAAGAAGGTGGAAATGCAATTGCTATTGAATTTGCTGCATTGGATCTCAATCTGTACCCTATGCTAAATTTCAGAGGCGGAATCGTTATGAATCCCATTGGTGCTTTTAATCAAAATCACGATGGTCCAAAATGGGAATTTGTGGATCGTCCAATTGCTATGACTGAAATGTTACCGGCTACCTGGAGTAATGTTGGATTTGGACTTTATGGCAAACAGTATAAAAATAAGTGGGCCTTTGGCTATGAATTATATCTAACGAACGGATTTAACAATTCAATTATAAGCAACACAGAAAACAAGACTTTTTTACCTGCTACCAAGCAAAATGCCGAACGATTTGAAGAAAGCAGTAATGGAGAACCCTTATTAACAGGAAAGATAGCCTTGCGCCATAATGAAATTGGGGAAATTGGTTTTTCTTACATGGGAGGCATTTATAATACCTTTGAAGATGATGGCCTGACACTGGATGAGAAAAGGCGATTGGATGTAATAGCAATAGATTTTAATTCCACCCTGCCTCATCTAAAGACTTATATCGTTGGTGAGTGGGCATGGGTATTCATAGATATCCCTCCTACGTATACCCAACAATTCGGGAATAAACAGCGAGGAGGGTTTGTTGATGTATCCGCCCACTGCACCCCACCTTGTGATCCTACCCACGATTGCGGATCTTGACGAACAAAAAAATGACGAGGACATCAAAAGCCGATCGCCTGGCCCATGTGCAAGCTTGGCGGAGTAGCGCACTATCGCGAGCGGATTACTGCCGTCAACACGGAATTAAATATAACACCTTTTTGACGTGGTTCAAATTGGAAGCAGAAACGGCCGAGCCGGGTAAATTTGTTGCCTTACCGCAAAGCCAAGAGGCTTCGGGGATAATAGCCATCATCTTTCCTAATGGAATCCGGGTAGAGTATAGCGGGAAGCTGACAGAGAACCTCCTTCAATATCTGCAAGATGCTTGAGAGTTCCCGCCAGTATTATTTGTATGACCAACCCTGTGACATGCGTAAGAGTTTTAACACACTGGGCGCACTGGTCAGCGGACAGATGAAACTGGAGCTGTTGAGTGGTGCCGGCTTTGTCTTTATCAATAAGCGTAGGACCCACCTGAAGCTGCTCATGTGGGAAGGCGATGGATTTAGCCTGTACTACAAGCGCCTGGAGCGGGGCACCTTTGAGCATCCACAATCGGAGCATGGTTTTGAGTTATCGTATGAAAAACTGCTGCTGATTTTACGGGGTATTAAGACGGATAAAATCGTAAAAAGGAAGCGATTTTCTTTGGTTTCAACAGGGTGAAAATGAGGTGATTTTCTTATCTTTAGGTCATCATTATGACCGCACTGGAAGAAGAAAATAAAGCCTTAAAAGAAGAGATTTTTCTACTCAAAGCTGAGCTGTCCCAGCTCAAAAAGCTGCTGTTCGGCGCTAAGCGCGAGCGCTTTATCAGTGAGGCAAATCCTAACCAGGGGCTGCTGTTTGAAGACCAATCTGCGGTCGAGCAAGCCTGCGAGCAAGCCGAAGAAGCCCTCATCAAGAAGAAAAAGCGTAAGAAGCCTCGACGAGTCATTCAGCGCAACACTTTTCCGGATAGTTTACGCAGAGAAGATGAACCCATCCAACCCGAGGGAGTGGATCTGGACCACATGGTCAAGATCGGCGAAGATGTAACAGAATTGTTGGCTTATGTGCCGGCCGATCTGTATGTTAAACGTATCATTCGGCCACGCTACGTCAACAAGGCCGATGAAGATCAGGGCGTAGCTCAGGCTCCGGTCCCTGCCCGGTTGATCCCCAAGGGAATGGTGGATGAAAGCCTGGTGGCTCAGATCATTGTGGAAAAGATCCTGTTCCACACGCCGATTCACCGCTTCCGCAAAAAACTCAAGCAAGCCGGCCTGTCCTTTATCTCGGAAAATAATCTGTACAATTGGTTCCACTCGGCAGCTCATAGCTTGTTGCCTCTCTATCACTTACTTCACCAGGACTTACTTGCTCAGCCCTACAACCAGGCGGATGAAACCCGCATTACAGTTTTGAGCAAGAATAAGCCCGGTTCGTCTCACCGAGGTTACTTTTGGGTGCTGAATAATCCCAAACTCCGAGCTGTGTTCTTCCAGTACGATGCCCGTAGAAGTACTAAAGCCGGTGAAGCTTTACTGCCCGACTTCAGCGGCATCTTGCAAAGTGACGGGTATACGGTGTATGAGACCATAGAACGTAAGCAGGAGGTGCAGTTAATCCACTGCATGGCTCATGCCCGGCGCAAATTTGTCGAGGCGCAAAATACCGACCCCCCTCGAGCCAATTACTTTTTAGAGCGGGTCCGGAAACTCTATTTGATTGAACGCAAGGCCCGGGAAGTAAAAATGAGTGATCAAGAGCGGCTCTTACTGCGTCAGCAGGAGGCCATCCCGATATTGGATGATCTCGGCAGGTGGCTGAAGGAACAATACACCTCCCCGGGGCTTCTGCCCACTAGTCCGATCAGTAAAGCGATTGCTTATACCTTAAAGCGATGGAAGGGGCTGTGCGCCTACGCCCATGACGGGCAATTGGAGATCGACAACAATTTAGTGGAAAACACGATCCGCCCAGTAGCCCTGGGACGGAAGAACTACTTGTTCGCAGGCTCGGACGAAGCAGCCCAGAACCTGGCCTGTCTATACTCCATTGTTGGTACCTGCGATAAGTATGGGGTGAATGTACACCGATACCTTACCTGGCTGTTGCGACAGGTCGCTACTCAAAAAGTGACGGCTGAGGCTCTCAGATGGTTACCTCACCGTATGGACCAGGAACTCCTAAAGACTTTTATCGACTAGAACAAGGTGGGGTGCAGTGGGCGGATACTCATAACCATGGATTATTTTATTTCTTAGGCTGATGATTTTTTTTGCATTAGGAATTTTAATTTCAGGGTCGATTTTTAATATTCTACCTAAGGCTTCTCCAATTATTTCCAGCTCCCTTTCAACTGCCCTTCGAATGAGTTTGTCATTCTCATAATCTTCTAATGATTTTACTGCAGCGATATAAGTCTTGACATCGCTAATTGATTGCTCAATATCAAATAAATATTGCTTGATTTTGTTATCCATTTACTTCTGATAAAGAATCGTAAAAAAGCACTTTGGTGTTATCCAAGTTTTCTTTGAAATAAGGGTTTTTTATACTCCTTTCGGTAGTAAGATCTATTTCCCGATCTAATAATTCTTCTAAGGAAAAAAGGAGTCTAAAGTAGCTATCGGTGTATTCCTCAGGAGAAATACCTTCTTTAAAAGAAATTAATATATCAATGTCACTATCCTCTCTGAATTTTTTGGGGTCTAGTATAGATCCAAAAAAATAGAATGATCGGATATTATTGTCCTCACAAATTTGTTGTATTGCAGCCTTGTTTTTTTCAATTAGTGGATTCATCATTCAATTTATTAAAGGCCGTTAAATCTAAAAAGATGCTTGTTTTAGATCGTGAGATAAGTTAAGTATTAAAGTCTAATCATACAAGGTGATGCGAATGCAAGCCTGCTTTTTCTTATTATATGAAAATATGATTCTCGAAAAAAAAATAGTAAGTGAAGGTTTTTATATTAACCCGATTTAATGATTGTCTACTTGTACAAGCTTAATAACAAAGGGGTAAATAAAAACAGAAATAAGAACGAGAAAAATTGAAAAAGCTCTCATTCCTGGCATTGTGGCATATATTAATACTAAACAAACCACTCCAATAATATACAATGAGAGAGCATTTTGAATACTTTTTACTTGGAATGTAATCAAATCTGATAGTATTCCACTCAGGAAAAAATTGTACAATCCCAAAATCAAAATATCACTCTGTCTCTCAATCGGTCCAGTGAAGTAAAAAAGAAAAAAGATGGCCCCTAAAATGAAAAATATTAAGGAACCTACAGTTACAATTTTGTCTTTATCGGTCAGTAGGTATTTTCCTAATGGATCAAAAAATAGTATGCCATAAAATAGTTGAGGAAGGATTTTAAAGGGAAGGAAAAAAAATCCGTAAAATCCCAATATTATTACAGCCAAAAGCGATTCCAATCCCCGACTATATGAGTTTAAAAAAATTAAAACTCCAATTACTACAATTAATCTATAGCTGACTCTTATTAACAAACGGAATGCCTTTTTATGTATGATGGTGAACAACCCTAATTTGAATAAGGAGTTTGCTAGCAAATTTTTTGAAATAATAACTTGTTTGAGACCTTCTTTTATAACCTCATTTTCTGGATCTCTGGAAAGGATCTGC
>JAUIKE010000353.1 GCA_030430845.1 Bacteroidia bacterium
AACTGGTCGACGGTCTTCAATCAGCCCACTGCAGAATTGTATTCCTGCAATGTGGATGATCAGTATCCTTATTATTTGTACTCCGGACAACAAGATAATACCACCATCCGGGTGCCCAGCAAGCAACCTTTTCTCAACGCATTATCTACCAATGATAATCATGGATTAAGTGACATGATGTATTGGGAAAGCGCCGGCGGATGTGAAACGGGGCCGGCTATCGCCAAACCTGGCGACCCCGATATCATCTACTCCAACTGTAAGGGGCAGTTTACCGTGTATAACAAAAGAACCGGGCTGGAACAACACTATTATATTGGAGGAGAAAGCCTTTATGGGAATCACCCCGACGATATCACCTACCGATTCCAGCGGGTTACGCCGATGGAGGTTTCGCCCCACGACCCCAATACCGTCTATTACGGCTCGCAGTTTCTTCATAAAACAGAGGATGGCGGCGTCAATTGGCAGCGCATCTCCCCGGATCTGACGGCTAACAAAAAAGAATTTCGTATGCGTAGCGGAGGGCCGATCGACGAAGATATTTCCGGCGAAGAATATTATAATGTACTCTATGCTATTCGGGAATCACCGCATGAAAAGGGCGTGATCTGGACAGGCTCCAACGACGGCCTTTTTTACATTACCCGGGATGGCGGACGCAGATGGGAAAACGTCACTCCTTCTATGCCGGAGGGCGGAAGAGTGTCCAGTATCGAAATATCTCCCCATGACCCTGGTAAGGCCTACTTCGCCGTTTATCGGGATTACCTGGGGGATGATCGTCCTTACCTGTTAAAAACTACCGATTATGGCAAGTCGTGGGAACAATTGACGGACGGATCGAACGGCATCCCGGAAGATTATCCCACCAGAGTGGTCAGAGAAGATCCGGATCGCAAAGGATTGTTATATGCCGGAACGGAGTTCGGCCTGTTTATTTCTTTTAATGATGGGAAAACCTGGCAGTCGTTTCAGCGAAACTTGCCGATTACGCCGGTTACCGACATTCGGGTGCACCGTAAGGACCTGGCTATTTCTACCCTGGGCCGCTCCTTCTGGATCTTAGATGATGTTTCGCCCTTGCATGAATTCAGGCCGGGAAAGCAAGCTTTTCAGCTTTTCAAACCCCGGAACACCACAGGCGAAGTCTTATCGATCCATTTTATGTTGCCGGAAAAAACAGCAAGTGATGAAGTTTCCTTTAATTTTTACAAAAACGGAGCTTTAATTCACAGTAAAAGGGAGCAGATAAAAGATCATCCTGAGGATGAATGGGGCATACGTAAAACCGAGTGGGACCTTCGGTATTATCTTCCCGATGGGAAAAAAGATTTTCAGGGGCCGATGACCGCGCCGGGAGAATTCAGCGTGGAAATAATTTTTCAGGATCAAAAGCTTTCGAAAACTTTCCAATACCAAATGCATCCACAGCTGGAAAAGGAGGGCCTTATTGCTAAAGATTTAAATGAACAGGAAAAACTGGGCCTGTCAGTCGCCAAGCTGCTGCTCGATGTGAAAGCTGAAATTCGTCAGCTGGAGAAAAAACTGAAGGAGAACGAGAACGACCCCAAGGTTTTAAACCGATTAGCCTCTTTACAGAAAGGTCCGAGAAGGTATGACCAGCCCATGCTTTATGAGCACATTCTGTATCTGTATAAAATGATTTCTCAGACACCGCAAAAGCCGGGCGCAGATGCGTACAGCCGTTTTGAAGTGCTGCAGCAACAATGGGAAAGCATAAAATGATAAGGTGTTGGTTGAAGAGAGGTGTTTTTGCTCATAATCGCATTAACACTTCCACTGCCTCTTTCAAATCCTTTCCAAATACAAAGATGCCTTCGCGGTGGCCCTCCATCACGAATACTTTTTGTTGTGGGAGATCAGTCGTTCTAAGCAAGTCAATTATGGAGTAAGCCATTTCCGGGCTGCCGTAGGTAGCCGAAGCGTCCGTGGTGGGAACCTTGTGTAGGTACTGTTCCCACATCTTGAGACTATGCACATGGATCACGGCCCCTACCCATACACACTCCTGATAGATCACTGCATGGCTCATGGATTCGGAAGAGGCGATGATGGGCCCTTCGCACCAGAGGGTGTTGTGCTTGATGTCGACTTTGGTAACCAAGGTGAAATGCTCTTCCCCGACCTGTTCGAAGTTGCCGGTGGCAGAGCCACTGATGACAAACTGAGCCTCCTCATTCCAGCGTCTGCTGATATTGCCATAGCCTATACCGTTTTCATAGGCATTAATTAATCCCAATCCATATAGATACTGGCGGACCTGGATTATAGATTGGAGGAAAGGAGAGGGGAGAGCTTCTCCTTTCTTCCATTGAGCCTTAAACTTGATATAGCCTTCATCGATCATTTAAGCACGGCTTGTTGTTCGGGATATAGTTTGAGGAGTCCTTCCTCACTAGCCGGGCAGATCCCGCGCTCGGTGATCAGGCCGCTTACATACTTAGCGGGGGTGACGTCAAAGCCGTAGTTAATAGCCGGGCTGCTTTCAGGAGTAAGTAAGACCTGTTTGATCTTCCCTTCATGTTGCCCTTGTATGAATTTTACTTCCTCAGAGCCCCGTTCTTCTATCGGTATTTCCTTTAGTCCGTCACGTATGTTCCAGTCGATGGTAGAGTGGGGGAGGGTGACGTAAAAAGGAACCTTGTTGTCATGAGCGGCCAATGCTTTAAGATAGGTACCGATTTTATTAGCCACATCGCCGGCGCGAGTGGTGCGGTCGCTGCCTACAAAGACGATATCCACCATACCATGCTGCATCAGATGCCCGCCCAGATTATCGACGATGACGGTATGTGGAACGCCATGTTGTCCCAACTCATAAGCTGTTAAACGAGCACCTTGGTTGCGGGGGCGGGTTTCATCCACCCATACATGTACGGGAATACCGGCCTCATGAGCGGCATATACCGGTGAGGTAGCCGTACCGTAATCGATGCAGGCAATCCATCCGGCATTACAATGCGTGAGCACATTGACAGGCGCACCTCCTTTTTTTTCGCTGATAGTTTTTATCAGATCCACCCCATGCACTCCAATAAGACGGCAATGCTCGGCACTTTCCTCAATGATCTCCAGAGCGGTTTCGAGCGCTAAAGCGGTTCTTTCCGCCTTATTTTGTCCTTTTTGCAGGCTTTGGAAAACGCGGTCGGTCCAGCTGAACAAGTCGACAGCTGTGGGGCGGGTACTGCGCAGCTGAGCCAATGATTGGCTGATATGCTCCATACCGGCCTCTCCTTCGGGAGCTTCCAGGCAAGCCATGTATAAGCCAAGGGAGGCCGTTCCTCCGATAAGGGGTGCTCCTCGTACGTGCATTTCCTTGATCGCAGCGGCAAATTCGTCGACGCTGCGCAGGTCTTCAATCACTAATTCATGCGGCAAAAAACGTTGATCAATGATCTGTATGGTGGTCGGGTCATTTTCCTTTAACCATATGGTACGATAATGCTTACCATTTATTTCCATCCACTTTTTTCTTATCGGTTAATAATAAATTAGGAACCCGGGCGGCTTCTTCGAGTTCATCGCTTAAATTATCATCAAAGGCAAAACTCAGCAAAAACCATTCGCGATCAGGTTTGTAAAACTTAAAGGTGAATCGGATAGGCTGCCGCTCATACTGAATTAAGTAACTATATAGCACCAGGCTACTTCCAATTTCCTTTTTAGCGATCGGTTCACGACCGTAGTAGCGCCCCAAAACCGGGATGGCCTGCGATAGCTTGGCTTGTACATTCTGAGCCTGCTGCGCGGCTTCTCCCTCAAAAATGGGATTCTGGGAAAAAATGAACTCTACGGCCTCCTGAGGATTATATCTGTATTTGTTAAAAAAACGCTCCAGTACCTGGCCGGGACCGAGCTGCCCAAAAATAGGACTTATACCTGTAAACAACAGGAGGGAAAAGACAAAAAATAATTTTTTCATAGCGATTGTTTTTGCAGAAATCTTGCAGTACAGCTGTTTCAATAAGAGTAAGTTAAAATGGATGCGGTTGGTAGGCTCATACATGAAAATTGTAATTTCTCCCTATTCGTCAGGGCTGGGTTATTAAGTTCAAACCATCAAGAGCCTCAGAGAGGCGAAATACTTGCCTGCCAGGGGGGGTAATTTTTTAAATTTCATTGTTCGGAGCTGATAGCCGTAGCCATTTTTATTATGCTTTTATGAAATCTATTACAATATTATCTATTTTTGCGAGCAAAAAAAAGATGACAGGAAAAAACTGCGTTGTTACGGGAGCCAATTCCGGCCTGGGATATGAGACAGCAAAGGCCCTGGCTATGCGGGGCGCCAATGTCATGATGGTATGTCGTAACGAGGCTAAAGGGAAAAAAGCCTTGATCGAATTGGTTCAGGCTTCCGGAAACAGTAATATCTTTTTGCAAACCGCAGATCTGTCTTCTCAGGCAGATATTAAAAGGGCAGCTGAAAAAATTCGTGAAAAATTTCACATCGTAGATGTTCTAGTGAATAATGCCGGAACCTGGATCTCCAGCCTGACATACACAGAAGATAAGGTCGAGAAAATGTTTGCTGTGAACCACCTGGCATATTTTTACTTGTCTCAT
>JAUIKE010000354.1 GCA_030430845.1 Bacteroidia bacterium
AAAGGACCGTATAAAAACGATTACCCATGGCTGTCTGGTTGAAGTGTAACCCGTGTTGGAGGTATTGTGCTTTTTCAACCTCCCTTCCGGATCTTTGGAATATCCGATGTAGTAGGAATTATCTTGCCCGCTTTGTATGATATAGGTGTAGTACACTTTAATATTATTAGAGTAGTCTTAAAACGCAAAAAGCTCCACCTTGTGGTGAAGCTTTTGTTTGCGGTCCGGACGGGACTCGAACCCGCGACCCCCTGCGTGACAGGCAGGTATTCTAACCAACTGAACTACCGAACCAATATTTCTTTTAGTAGTCTCGAGTCAGCGTCCCTCCCGATGTAATCGGGACAGGTATGCTAACCAACTGAACTACCGAACCAATATTTCTTTTAGTAGTCTCGAGCCAGCGTCCCTCCCGATGTAATCGGGACAGGTATGCTAACCAACTGAACTACCGAAACTAAATCAGTCATTCGTTAATTCTCAAGCTGCTTTCAGCTTTTTTCCTTAACTTCGACTACCGTTTTTCAACGACGCGAGTGCAAAGATAAGCGCTGGTTTCATATTTCGCAACATCCGGGTAAAAAAAATTAAAAAAAATTCGGATAAAATTTTTTCCTGGCCGCTTATTACTAATTTTGCACCTACAAAATACGGACATACGGCTTTTTTGCCCTAACTTGGTCAAGCCCGATCCGTTCCTAACATTGCAACATCTACCAGTAGCCGACCAAGGCGTGCATCGATAATTCTTATTAATTGCAGGACAATTATTCCTATCTATGTACAGACCCGGCGGCCGCTCGTAAAGAAAAATATCCACCTATGGTATTCCTGGAATTTGAAAAACCTTTAGAAGTACTGTACGAACAATTGGAAAAGCTCCAGCAGGTCGGTGATGAAGGAGAGATCGACGTGACCGAAATGATCAAAATGCTGGAGAATAAGATCAAAAATAAACGCAAAGAAATATACTCCAACCTGACCGGCTGGCAAAAAGTGCAACTATCCCGCCATCCCGAACGGCCCTACACTTTTTACTACATCAAACAAATGTGTAGAAAGTTCGTAGAACTTCATGGCGACCGATACTATGCCGATGATAAAGCCATCGTTGGCGGAATCGGCTCACTGGATGGCCAAACAGTAGTCATCCTGGGCCAACAAAAAGGCGTCAATACCAAGATGCGCCAATATCGCAATTTCGGTATGGCGAACCCAGAGGGGTACCGGAAAGCTTTGCGCCTGATGAAATTAGCCGAGCGCTTCGGATTTCCGGTCGTGACACTGATCGACACGCCGGGCGCGTATCCCGGCCTGGAAGCCGAAGAGCGCGGCCAGGCAGAGGCCATCGCCCGAAATCTCTTTGAGATGGCACAATTGAAAGTGCCCATCGTAAGCGTAGTGATCGGAGAGGGAGCTTCCGGAGGAGCCATCGGTATTGGCCTGGGCGATCGGGTCTTTATGCTCGAAAATACCTGGTATTCCGTTATTTCGCCCGAGTCTTGCTCCTCCATTCTTTGGAGAAGTTGGGATTATAAAGAACAAGCTGCCGAAGCACTCAAGCTCACAGCAGATGATATGTACGAATTCGGCCTGATCGACGGCATTATCAAAGAGCCGATGGGGGGAGCACATTCCAACCCTGAAGAAATGGCCAAAATGCTGAAACGGCATATCAAAAAGGCTATTTCGGAATTGCAGGAAATGTCAGAAGATGAGCGTATTGATGCCCGTATTGAGAAGTATTCAAAAATGGGCGAATATTCCATAATCAGTGAAGAAGAAATTGTAAACGAGAACGATAAAAAATGAGTTTCATTAATGACATCAAACGAGGTATACAGCAGCGCACGCTGAAAAAGCAGCTGTCCAAAAAGGAGAGGAAGACGGGAGAGATGAATATGGCCAAAGCCAAATTGATCGGCCTCTTGTTTGATGCCACTAATCTATCCGAACGCAATACCGTCCTGTCCTATGCCGATCAATTGAAAAAAAAGGGGAAAAGCGTTCGACTGCTGGGGCATTTTGAGCAGGCACCCCAAGAGGACAGCTTCTCTTTTAAGCACTATACCAAAAAAGATATCAACTGGAAAGGCGTGCCCACCGGTGATGATGTGAAGGACTTCCTGGATCACCACTTTGACCTCTTTATCCATCTCAACCTGACCACCAACCTGCATTCCGAATCCATAGCTGCCCTTTCTGATGCCGCCCTGCGAATCGGTCCGGTAACGGAAAATGTGCATTGCTATGATTTGATGATCGATCCTGCCAAAAACCAAAATCTAAGCGATTTTATCAAACAAGTAGAGGCCCTTCTACAAAAGACGAATACAGAGCATGAACCTACAAAAGTTTAGAGGAACCGGCGTTGCCCTGGTCACTCCTTTCACCGCGGATAAAAAAGTCGACTATCCGGCGCTAGAACGTGTTATCGAATATGTGATTGAAGGAGGTGTCGATTTCCTGGTCTCTCTGGGTACTACGGGCGAAGCAGTGACGCTCACGGCCGAAGAATGCCGGGCAGTATTTGATTTTACGATCCGAATCGTCAATGGGCGGAAGCCTATCGTGGCGGGCTTGTTTGGTAGCAATTTTACAGCCAAACTGGTCAACACACTCAAAACATACAATCTGGAGGGCTTCGACGCCATCATGTCGAGCAGCCCTGCTTACAATAAACCTCCTCAGGAAGGTATCTACCGCCATTACATGGAAGTAGCGGAGGCTTCGCCACTCCCCATCATCATTTATAATGTGCCCGGCCGAACAGGCTCCAATGTTTTGCCTCCTACCATCCTGCGCCTCGCAAAGGGCAATGAAAAATTCATCGCCGTCAAGGAAGCTTCCGGCGATCTGGGCCAGGCCATGAGCATCCTAAAGAATCGCCCGGATAATTTCCTCGTACTCTCCGGCGAAGATCCACTGACCGTTTCGATGATCGCTTGCGGCGGCGATGGTGTCATCTCGGTGATCGCTAATGCTTATCCGGAGCACTGGTCTGAAATGACCCGTGCGGCCCTGAACCAGGATATGGAAAAAGCAGCCCGCCTAAACCTGGACTTACTGGATATCCACCCATGGTTGTACATCGAAGGTAATCCGGTAGGTGTAAAAGCTGCCATGGAAATCAAGGGCGTCTGTGGTATGGAGGTGAGAACGCCATTGGTGCCTTTATCAGAAAAAAGTTATGCGGCCTTGAAAAATGAGATGAGTTTGGTGAGGGGGTTTGTAAAGAATGGTTAAAAAAAAAGAGGCATTCCTAAATGGAATGCCTCTTTTTTTTTAACCATTCTTTACGAAGGTTCCAACTTTCAAGTTATTAAAATTGTGTACAGACCTTTTTTCCCGCCTTAGAGAATCCGCCGTAAAAAAATTTATTGGAATGAAGCGGCCGTGCAAAATATTGTTTGAGGACGACGTAGGAGTCCGAGTTTATTTTGCACAGCGGAATGAAAGTAAATTTTAGGCGGAGGCTCGTAAGCCTGGGTGGGCTTGGTCCAGTGGACCAAAAGTCTATGCAAAAACTTTTTTTTGTTACTTTTTTTCAGCTGCTGGAAAAAAAGTAAGGACAAATAAAATTCTGAATATCCCTTTTTTATTAATTCCTCTCAGCTACTATCTTTCTTTCAAAAGCCCTTTTAGCCGCTTCCGCTC
Source organism: Bacteroidia bacterium (assembly GCA_030430845.1). Taxonomy (GTDB): domain Bacteria; phylum Bacteroidota; class Bacteroidia; order Chitinophagales; family Saprospiraceae; genus JANQPA01. Next base: position 3,658 of record JAUIKE010000354.1, read on the forward strand.
TGTTGAGTTCTAAACGCTTGTTTTGGAGGTCTTCGTTCAGCTCACGTAGTTCTTTGGCGAGCTCCTCATTCTCTTTTTGAAGTTTTTCGATCTCTTTTTCATTGTCGGCGATGTCGTCCCGGATATCGGTTTGTTCTTTGTTGAGGTCCTTCAGGCTTTCACTCACTGCTTTGATCTGCTTATTGTAATATTCATTCAGGTAGCTTTTGGCAAAATCCCAGGTCCTGTTTTTTAGGTCCTGAAAAGCCATTGGATAATTGTCGGGACCTAAATAAATATCATATCCTAACGAAACGAAGACCTGCATCAGGGTATGGTCATTTTCTTCAACAATTTTCGTTCGGAAGTCGACGGCTTTGTCGCTGAGGGCTTTAACCGTTACCTTTTCAGCGGAAAGGACATCTTTATTAACTAAAAAACCGAGGCCTCTTAATTTGATTTTGTACTCTTTTTTCACAAAATCTTCCCAGGCTTTTTTGACTTCCTTTGTTTCCGGCTCTAGTCTTATTGTAATACAAGGCCGTTGCTCTCCGTCATAATCCAGCGTACCGGTCTGGAAATCAAAAGTTGTTTGGGCAAGTAATCCCATGGGAATAAGTTGTCCTATTGTAATAATTAATAAGCTGATAATTTTTTTCATTTTTTTCTTTTTTGATAACTGATGTTACGTACTCTTGAAAGATTATTTAGAAGTTGTTTAAAGTATCGCTGCCCTGCAGCTCTGATTGTCACTTAATTTTCAGCCAACGGGTTGCACCGTAGGCTGGGTGCTGTCACCGCTTCGCGGCTTATATTGAAGCCGCATTGCGCATAGGCATCAAGATAATTTTTTATCATATAAATTTTCAAAGAAATTCAAACGATCCTTTCGCCTGTCATAGCAATAATGATAAGCTAAGAGTTTAATTAAAGCCTTTTGATCCCTGCAGTA
>JAUIKE010000124.1 GCA_030430845.1 Bacteroidia bacterium
GATTAACCCATAGCAACCCTTTTCATCCCTCAGATCCGGCTTCGTACAACACCAGAGCGGAAAGTCTTGGCTTCCAGCCAACTTTCGCTCTTAGTTATTAGTCACCGTATTTTTACTTTTCTTTAAATGGTTTTTTATCTGAAGTAGTTATTTTATATTGTTCCAAAGCCTCTTCCAGAGTAAGATCTGTTGGCAAATTTTCAATAAATGTCATAACTGATGTAAATATGAACGGTATGTTGCTTCTTGAAATAAAATCAGATTTTTTTGCAATGTCATCTAATTGATCAGCATTCCATTTTTTCCTTATTCTATTGGCACTCTCATATTTTTCCTTATTCAAATTTGGAAGCCATATTTTGTTATTTAGAGAATCTGGCAACAAGTGATGTCTATATTGCCAAGTTGAGTAAACCTCAAAATTTCCTTTATCTTTATCATTTTGGAAATGGAGGTAAGAGATTGCTTGTTCAGGATCAAATCGTCCCTCATTTACTGCCTTGCAAAGAATTGGTTCAAGATCAATTATGTTTTTATTGCTGCTTCTTCTTTGAGATGTATGAACTAAAACCACATCATGATTTTGCCCTCTTAAGGATTTTCTAAAACCGAGCTCTATCTGAGAAGGGAAGCCAAGAGAATCAGTTATTGAAAGAATCCTGTTCATGTTTATTATTCGATTAGCTTGAATAGTGTCATCATGAGTATCATACATTGGTCTGAACAATTGATCTCTTTCCCAAATTGATTTGAATTCATTTCTTAATCTTGAGTCATATTCAGTCGTTCTTTTCTCTATAAAAGAATTCCAAAGGTTTTCATCTATATATGTGTTGACAAAAATTGACTTTAGCAAACTTAAATCATCAGAATTATTTATAAGTAGTTGAAGATTTAAATTTCTTTCATCTAAATTATTAGAGAGTTGATTTGAAAGTGCGGCATTATAAACATCAGGACCAAAAGGTTTTTTGATTTCTCTAAATGCCAATGAGTAATTTTTGGATGCTCTATCGAAGTCACCATCACAAATTGCAATTTCAGCTTTATTAGTTAGAATGTGATATTTAGTAATTGCTTCATTACTGTAGTTGCATTTCGTTAATTCAGTGATGGCAGAATTTTCAGACTTAATATTCGTCTCATTACGGTTTTTACAACTTACTTGAATTGTAAGAATAATTATAATGATTGTTATTCTCATTTTTTAAATTTTATGGTGACTAACGGTAGCACACACGATGTCCGCGACTGAAAGGAGCGGGTGAGCGGGTGTGCTTTGTTGCAGGCTGGCTTTTATGCAATTTTTTCAATTCTTGCACCTTTGCATAAAGGATATTCATTAACAAATCCACTTATCAATTCTTTCATATTTTCGAATGAATCAGAATAGAAATACAATCCTGTTTCAGAATTGCTTTCCCAGAACCTCACGATTTCCGATTTGTCACCGATAAGCCTTTTTATCTCAGATACTACAAAATTGGAATCGCTATTTTTATATACTTCTTCATCTAAATTTACACCGTCTAAATAGATGGCTAGCCCCTCTTTGATCCCAAATTCAATCTTCCTTTTTTGTTTTTCTATCGTCAACTTCGAACCTTTAGGGGCTCCCAATTGCTCTAATTTGTCTATAATGATTTTGATTTCACTTTCTCTTATTATAACAGTATTTAAACGAATTTCAATATCACAAAATTCAATTTCGCCTGTATCTAACTGCATGGTCCCCCCACCGGTTACTTCACCAATTCCTTTTTCTTGAATATAGTCATCTAAAGGATTTTCATATAACTCTCCACGGTCAATAGGCATAATTTTATCATTCAATGTAGCCACAATAAAATTTCCAGAAGAGTCATCTTCCTTAGTTCTATTTTTCCCGAAAAGCTTTTTTAGGAAACTCATAATTCTGGTTTAGCTTGCCTGCAACGTATCAATACACGTACTTGCTACGTGTATTTACCTTTAAAACATCCAATATAACCATCTTTAACCAAAAAATCACCCACCAGAAAATACCACTTCACTCCGACCGCCAAGCCTCAGCGACGGCGGTTCTGTTCCTTAAAATCCGCCGGCATCAAAATCAACTCAATGTAATTATCCTTGGCCAAAAACTTGTCGGCCGCCTTTTGAATGGCTTCCTGGTTAAGCTCCTGTAATTCTTCTTCCAGCTTTTCGAGCAGGATGTTTTCCAAGGGCAAATTGTATTTGTACCGACCCAGTAATTGACCGATCCAGAAAGAGTTTTCTTTGAGGTTGACGATGCGCGACTGACGGGACTTTTCCTTCACCGTATTAATTTCCTCTTCCGTAACCGGCCCGGCCTTTATTTTTTTGACCTCTTCATCGATCAGCCTGACAAGGTCCATCGTTTCACCTGGCTGACTGTTGAAAGAAATGGTGATCCGGTACTCATCCGTGGGCACTCGGCTGGTGGAGGGGCGTACCCCTACATTGTACACGCCGCCCTTTTCCTCGCGCAGCTGATCTCGAAGCCGTTTGTTGAGAATGGAACACATGGCATTGAAGGCGAAGCGGGAGTCTTTTTCATCATCCAAGGCACCGTGGTAGATGATCTCGACCAGTGATTTCGGCGCCTGCCCCCGGTATTCTATGGTGTCAATAACGCCCGGCAGCAAACCGGAATGGGTGTCTTTCCAGGATTCGGTCCGATTAATACTTGGAAGATTGCCCAAATAGGCGCTGATCAAAGGTTTAATGGTCTCCGGCTCGAAATTGCCGACAAAAAAGAAGCTGAAGTCACTCGCATCGGCAAAGCGGTCCTTGTAGATTTGATAGGATTCCTCCAGCTCAATCTTGGCAACCTCCTCCATTTTGATCGTTTCTTTTCTGGGGTGATTACCGTATTTGAGGCGGTTTTTGAGGTTGGCAAAATGGTAGTAGGGGTTGCTGTACATGTTCTGTACAATAGATTCTTGTCGCTTGATATAGGATTCGAATAGAACAGGGTCTTTTTTAGGTTCGGTAAAGTATAAATAGGTTAGCTGCAGCATGGTTTCTAACTCCTTCACCTCTGCGCTTCCGCTAAAGCCCTCATACCATTCGCTGATGTATGGCGAAACTCTGACACGCTTCCCGGCCAGGGCTTTTTCCTGCTCTAAAAAACCAAAAGGGCCGATACCACTTTGTGACACTAAAAAGGCCGCAATATCCGCCGAGCGAAACATCGAATCGGGATAAAGAGAATGGCCGCCAGGGCTGTAAGCCGACATCAAAATTTCGTCGTTCTGGAAATCCGTCGGTTTTAAGACCACCTTTACGCCGTTTTCCAGCTCCCATTCTGTGATTCCCAATTCAAGAATATGGTTTTCTGCTACGATGGGCACAGCTTGCAAGACGGTGTCCATCAAAGGAGCATCTACGACTATGTCTTTGAACGGGGGAATGTCCAATTGATTAATAGAATCCAGCAAATTCAACAATTCTTCCTCCGTGGGTAGGGTAGAGGGCTCCTTTTTCGGGCCGGTGACGATGAATACCCGGTCTTCTTTTTTCAGCCATTGATCCGGCAGCCGATTGATGTCGCTGAGCTGAATGCTATTGAGTAGTTTTTGGTGCAGCTCCCATTCTTGCCCGGGAGAGAGTAGGGGCGCATCCGACAAAAAATGAGATAAGATCCGGTTGGCCCAAACACTCGAACTGATCTTGTCGCGTTCTTCAAAAGCTTGTTCCAGGGAACTGAGCATTTCTTCTTTGTGGCGTTTCAGTTCACTTTCCGTGAAGCCGTACAACTGGGCCTGCCGGGTAGATTTCAAAACGGCGCCCAGTCCTTCCAGTGATGCCCCTTCCTTTACAAAAGCAGAAATTCGGTAAGCATTAATATCTCCCATATCGCTTCCAAAACCGGAATAGGCAAAGGTAAATGGCGGATTAGGTTGGCGCTGGATCTCCTGCATCCTCGAGTTGAGCATGCGGTTGTACAAACTATGAATGATTTGCTGACGAAACGATTGGCTGTCTTTGACCTTCAAGCCATCATGCTTGATAACTAACTCTATCTCCGTAAAGGCCATTTCTTCGTCACTCAGGATGGCAAAGTATGTGTCTTCGTGTTGGGGAATGCTGTAAGTCCTCCTTTCTCTGGGAGATGCAGGGTTTTTGAGCCCACTAAAGTGTTCAATGATCTGCTGCTCAACCCATTCAATATCAATATCTCCTACGACAATGACGCTCATGAGATCTGGTCGATACCAATCTTGATAGAAGGAACGGATTAATTTCGGCGAGGCATTTTGAATGATGGCCGTGTCTCCTATAGGGAGTCGCTCAGCGTATCGAGAGTCTTTGTATAAAACGGGCAGGTATTGTTGTTGCAAACGCTGGGCCGGACTGAGCCGGGTGCGCCATTCAGAAACAACTACCCCTCTTTCCTTGTCTATTTCTTCTGGATCGAACTGCAAACCGGCGGCCCAGTCTTCCAGGATAGTAAAGCCCTTTTTTAGATAGTCCAGACTGTCGGTCCGGCTCTGCAGGATATAGACTGTTTCTTCAAAGCTTGTATAAGCATTCAAATCGGCTCCGAAGCGCATGCCGGTACTTTCCAGGTAATCGATCAGTTCATTTTTTTCAAAATGGGTCGTACCGTTGAAGGCCATGTGCTCGACGAAGTGAGCGAGCCCCAATTGATTTTCATTTTCCTGCAAAGAACCGGCTTTGATGGCCAGGCGCATTTCCACGCGCTCTTCCGGTTTGGTATTATGTTGGATAAAATAGCGCAGGCCGTTATCCAGTTGCCCCATTTTTACATCAGGGTGTAGAGGGAGGTCGGTGTTTGTTTGGGAAAAAGCGATGGATAAAGGCAATATCCATGTTGCCAGGTAAGGAAAAAGATGATGGATTTTCATAGCCGAATGATTTAAACAAGAATGGCCCATTCGGGCCATTCTTGTTATTTATATGTTATCTTCTTTTCTTCTTCTTTCTTGCCCGCGAGATTCGGCCGCCGCCGGCACCTCCCCCAGGAACTCCGGCTGCGCCTCCTGCGAAGCCGGGTGACTTACTCATCTTGTGCATCATTTTGCGCATTTCATCGAACTGCTTGATGAACATATTGATCTCGTTGATGGTTTGACCGCAGCCACCTGCAATCCTGTTCTTTCTGCTCATATTAAGCAATTCAGGGTTGGCCCTTTCCTGCGGTGTCATCGATTGAATGATGGCTTCCACCTTTTTAAAGGCATTATTATCGATATCCAGGTTACGGGTCAGTTTACCCATTCCGGGGATCATCTTGAGCAGGCTCTTGATATCACCCATTTTCCGGATCTGGTTGATCTGGTCGTGAAAATCGTTGAAATCGAATTTATTCTTGCGGATCTTCTTTTCAAGCCGCTTAGCTTCTTTCTCGTCAAACTGCTCCTGGGCCTTTTCTACGAAAGAGGTAATATCTCCCATACCCAGTATCCGCTGAGCCATCCGATCGGGGAAAAAGACATCCAGGGTGTCCATTTTCTCCCCAGAGCTGACAAATTTGATGGGCTTGCCAACTGTATATTTAATCGACAAGGCCGCCCCACCTCTGGTATCACCGTCGAGCTTGGTCAGCACGACCCCGTCATAATTGATCACATCGTTGAAGGCCTTGGCCGTGTTCACGGCGTCCTGGCCGGTCATGGAATCCACAACGAAGAGCGTTTCTTCCGGCTGAATAGCTTCGCGGATATTGGAGATTTCGGTCATCATCGCCTCATCGATACTCAAACGCCCGGCCGTATCGACGATCACGACATCAAAATTGTGATCTTTGGCATGGCCGATGGCTTTAAGGGCGATCTCGACAGGATCTTTGTTCTCTTCTTCTTTATATACCGGTACACCGATTTGCTCCCCCAACACCGAGATCTGATTGATTGCCGCAGGGCGGTACACATCACAGGCTACCAGTAAAGGGCTCTTTTTCTTCTTTTTGAGAAAATTGGCGAGCTTCCCGGAGAAAGTGGTTTTACCCGAACCTTGCAGACCGGCGATCAGGATGACAGTAGGTTTTCCTTTCAGGTTGATCTCAGCCGCCTCTCCACCCATGAGCGCAGTCAGTTCATCCTGAACGATCTTGACCATTAACTGGCCGGGTTTGACGGAAGAAAGGACGTTCTCCTGTCCCAGTGCTTTATCTTTAACCGTGTCTGTAAACTCTTTGGCAATTTTATAGTTGACATCCGCCGCTACTAAAGCACGTCGTATTTCTTTGATGGATTGAGCGATATTAAGCTCGGTCAATTTATTTTCACCTCTTAAGGACTTAAATGCCCCTTCCAAACGATCACTAAGATTATCAAACATTCTCTTTCTCTGTTTTTAAAGTAATAGTATAGTGAAATTTATAGGATTGCCCGCAAATATAAGGAATATTGGAGAAAAATGCGCTTTATTCGAAGGTCCTTCTTCCTTCCCCGACAACCGAAGTCTTGACATAGGTGCTCACCTTCTGCTAATCATACACTGATACAAAATTGTGCAAAAAAAAGTTGTAAAATTTGTTAAATTAGTGACACAACAGAATAATCTCAGTCTAAAGGCTAGATTGTTCAAAGTACCTATTTCATCAACCATACCCAATCCTTATGACTACAAGCTCTCGGAATCTTTTGATTCTATTACTCATTATTATTTGGGGATTGTACACTGTATTTGTGTACCAGGGATGTTACGAAACGCTTTGCAACTCTTGCGGAGCTGTTATAGAGGAGGAAGCGGTCATCATTGCTCCTTCCGATGCCGATAGTCCCTTTGATCTGTCCTTCTCCTGGGATGTCGATACGCCGAAGGTAAAGCAAAGCTTTGCCGGATTGCGTGACAGCCTTCAGGGTGAAACGACACAGACCAAGATCCTTACTATTACCGGGCATTATTTCCAGGGAGAGAAAAAGCCTGCAGGCTTTGACAACATGGGGCTAGCCCGTGCTTCCGAAATAAGAGAACGATTATTCAGTGATCTGGACGACAGTCAGGTCAGGTTGAGGTCTTCGATGTTCCCTTCCGAACCAGACGGAGCGAGGGACGGATATTTCAAAGCGGCTAAGTTTGGCCATATCCAGCCGAATAATCCTTACCCGATAGCCTTTTTATGGAAAAACGACCAACCTTTCGCCGGAGATGGTTTGGACGCCAAACTGGCAGAAATTAATGCGGATAATTCCGGTTCCAATATACTGGAAATCACAGGCTTATATTACGAAGATGAAACGAGTGCCGGCCAGAACCTGGGCCTGGAAAGAGCTCGTCTGATCCGCGAGCAATTCTTTGCCGATTTACCGGATGACAGAGTTAGCCTCCGGGCCAGGGCGGACCAAAATGTGGCTACCGCTAAGGATGGGTATTTTGAGGCAGCAGTTTTTGAGTGGATCTCAACTGAAGAAACCGTATCCGAAACCATAGAACAGTTAGCCGACCGTATCATTATTCGCTTTCCCTACAATTCCGTTGAAAAGGATTATGATCCTGCTGTAGATGAGTATCTGGATAAACTGGCAGAAAGGGTGAAAGAAACGGGCCAATCCGTTCGCCTGACGGGCCACACCGATAATACCGGCGCACCGGATTACAATATGGACCTCGGCATGAGAAGAGCAGAGCAAATTAAAAGCATTCTGCTTGAAAAAGGCGTTCCGGCCAATCAGGTGAGCACCGAAAGTAAGGGACAAAACCAGGCAGTAGCGCCTAATACAACCGAAGCCGGGCGGCATGAGAACAGAAGAGTGGAGGTGAGGCTGATCAAACAATAATTCATCCATTAACTAGCTGAAAAACAAAAATCATCATGCAAATACAAAGTTTATATCTCAATATCTTTTCTGAGACTTGCTTCTTCCCCTGGTGGTTGTTAGCCATGTTGCTCCCACTCCTTCTAGGGATTTTAATCGGATATCTGCTCTGGGGGCGCTACAAAAGAATGGTGGACGCAGCGAATCGCGAACTGGCGGCAGAAAAAGCGGCTCATGAAAAGGCACACCAGGAAGTAACGAGCCTGAAAAAAGAATTGGCGAGCCTCCGCTATGACCTGGATGAAATACAAAAGGATAATCGCGCACTCAGGGCTTCTATTAGTTCTTTGGAAGGTGATAAGATCATGCTAAAGGCACAATTAGAAGAGATAAAAGGGCAAGGTGACAATATTACAGTAGGAAAAGCACCCGAGCCGACTGTTGAAGAAAAAACAACAGGACTGGATTATGGAGCAGTTATTGATGCGACGGATTTGCGATTGATCGAGGGGATAGATCCTAGCATTGAAAAGGTATTGCGCTCTGCCGGTATTCTTACCTTCGCTGATCTGGCCGGAAAAACTCCCGAACAGTTAAACGGCATTATGAAAGATGCCGGGCCGGAATACGAAAATCTGGATACTTCTATTTGGATCCAGCAGGCGAAAATGGCGGATGCAGGGCAGTGGGATGACCTGATCTTCCTGCAAAAGGCTCTCGGAGATGACGACGTGTCCAAACTGCAATTGTACTATGCCGCCAAAGCTGGAGGCGAAACGGATTATGCCGACTTCAATACACTGCTGACTTCCGATAATCTCCAAGTTGTCGAAGGCATCGGTCCAAAGGCAGAAGGAGCTCTGAAGAAAGCCGGAATCGGCAACTGGTCGGCCCTGGCTGCCAAATCACCAGAGGAACTGAAAGAAATCTTGCTGGCTGAAAGCACCGGATTCCGCATTCTGAAAACAGATACCTGGCCTCGCCAGGCTGAGCTGGCCGCTGCCGGTAAGTGGGAGGAATTAGTAGAATATCAGAAATTCCTGGATGCCGGCCGTGATGATACAGGCGATTTCGATACGCCGTCTAAGGTGGCCATGATGGTTGAAAAACTCAGAAAATCAGGAATACCCGAAGCTAGTAGTAGAAATGAGGTCAGCTATGCAGGTGTATTTGAAGATGACAACCTGCAGATCGTAGAAGGTATCGGACCAAAGATCGAAGGCTTGTTAAAAGATGCCGGCGTCGGAACCTGGTCAGCCCTGGCCGCCAAAACGCCGGAAGAATTGAAGACTATTCTGGACGAGGCCGGACCACGTTACCGAATGCATAATCCCGCTTCCTGGCCTAAGCAAGCCAAACTGGCCGCTAACGGTAAGTGGAAAGAACTTATCGTGTTCCAGCAATTCCTGGATGCCGGCAGAGAAAATGTAGGTGATAAAGAAAATCCTTCTAAAGTGGCCAAACTGGCCATGCGTATCCTCGGCTTTTCCAATAATCCGGAAGACCTGACGATCGTAGAAGGCATTGGACCCAAAATATCTGACCTGCTCAAAGCAGCCGGTATCAATAATTGGAGCGATCTAGCTGCTACGGAAGTCAGTCGTCTGGAGCAAATCCTGACCGATGCGGGCAGTCGATTCAAACTGGCCAATCCTTCTACCTGGCCCAAGCAGGCTGAATTAGCCGCTGCCGGCAAATGGGGCGAGCTGAAGGATTATCAGGACTTCCTACAAGGAGGTAAAGATCCGAATGCCTAGTAAATACAAAAACAAAAAAAGTGGATTTGCGAAAGCAAATCCACTTTTTTTATGTTTGTAATAAAAAACATCCATTTTCATGAAATACACTACCATATTCACCTTTTTATTATTGACTTGCCTTTGGAACTGTTCTCCAACCGCAGAACAGGCTGAAGTACCTTCCGTGCCCAACAACCCGGTCGCTGAAGGCTTCAATGAATCCGCATCTGACCCGAAAGCTATTGCCCTGGCTGACTCCGTTATGTTAGCCATGGGAGGGCGTGCTGCCTGGGACAACACCCGCTACATAGGATGGACTTTTTTTGGTCGCCGACATTTGTTGTGGGATAAAAAAGAAGGAAACGTTCGCATCGACATTCCGACCGACAGCACAGTTTTTTTAGTCAATGTTTTCGATAAAACAGGGAAAGCGATGGTTCAGGGGGAAGAAATCACCGAAGCCGATTCGCTGGCTAAGTTGATGAGCCGGGCAGAGGCTATCTGGATCAATGATTCCTATTGGCTGGTGATGCCCTTCAAATTAAAAGATAGTGGGGTAACTTTAAAATATGTCGGACAGGATAGCACTCAGGCTGGCAGCATAGCCGATGTACTGGCCCTCACCTTTGAAAATGTTGGGAACACGCCCCAAAATAAATATCAGGTATATGTGGATCCTTCCTCCAACTTAATTGTTCAATGGGACTATTTTTCCAATGCCACAGATGAAACGCCTCGAATCAGCAACCCTTGGGCTGACTACAAACGGCATGGCAATATTTTGTTGTCCGGAAATCGCGGAGAAAGAGGTTTGACAAATATTGGGGTGTATGATTCCGTTCCGGAAGCGGTGTTTTCGGATTTTTCGGCCACTTTTCCCGAATAAGTATTTTAAGTAAAAAGCTTAGCAGCTACGACTGTTAAGCTTTTTACTGATATTTATCATTCCCCAGGCCTATCCTTGCACTTGTATTTCTCTTATATTTGTGCCTAATTTTAAAATTAATTGACTTAAGGGATGCCCACGGCATCCCTTAAGTCAATTAAAACATTACCTTGTCGGATTTCAGTAAGGTAATGTTTAACCATTTTTTTACAAAATAATAAGACAAATGCCAGGGATTTCTAACAGAGCAGGGAAGGTGCCATTATCTCCCTTCAGAAAATTGGTTCCCTATGCGGATAAGGCCAAAGAAGCAGGTAAAAAAGTATATCACCTAAATATAGGACAACCCGATATTCTTACACCGGCTTCCGCCATTGAGCAGTTTAAGAAAATTCCTATGAAGGTCATTGCCTACAGTCCTGCTGTGGGAATAACTTCTTACCGTAAAAAACTGGCAGGGTATTACCACAAAAATGGGATGCCGGTTGATCCGGACCATATTGTGGTCACGACGGGAGCTTCCGAAGCCATTCAGATGCTTTGTTTTTCCTGTATGGACAATGGCGATGAGCTGATCATCCCAGAGCCTTTTTATGCCAATTATAACGGCTTCACCCAAATAGCAGATGTGAAGATCCGCCCTATTACCTGCTCTATTGAAGATGGCTTTGCCCTTCCAAGTGTTGACCAGTTCGAAGAGTTGATCAATGAAAAGACCAAGGGCATATTTATCACCAATCCAAGTAATCCTACAGGGACCTTTTACGGGAAAGAGGAATTAGAACAGCTCGGGCGCCTGGTCAAAAAGCATGATCTGTACTTGATCATTGATGAGGTGTACCGCGAATTTTGTTTTGACGGGCAGGAGTTTTTCTCAGGCCTGAATTTAGATGGATTAGAAGACCATGTGATCGTGGTGGATTCCGTTTCCAAGCGCTTCAGCGCCTGCGGCGTTAGGGTAGGAGCTATTGTAACAAAAAATGAAGAAGTACTGGAGAGCATTACCCGCTACGCTAAGTTGCGTTTAAGCCCACCTGCATTAGGACAAATGCTTTCGGAAGCAATGCTGGATAATGAAGAGGATTACCTGCGGGAGGCTAAGATGGAATACGACCGGCGAAGAATGACCGTTTATCGCCGACTGAGTGCTATGCCGGGGGTGGTCAGCTACAAGCCTAGAGGTGCCTTTTATTGCTTCGCGAAGTTTCCGGTGAAAAGTGCGGAGCATTTTTGCCAGTGGCTCCTGGAAGAGTTTGAATACCATGGAGCGACGGTTATGCTGTCACCCGGAGAAGGATTTTATGCGACCCCGGGGCTTGGAGTGGATGAAGTCCGGATTGCTTTTGTCTTGAATTCGGAGGACTTGGAAAGTGCGATGGATTGTTTGGAGGAGGCCTTGAAAGTTTATCCCGGCAAGCTTGAAGAGAAAAAAGTGTTAGTAGAAAAAATTTAAATTATTGGCGGCCGAAGCGCCGCCAATAATTTTTACTTTCTTCTAATCCTGGATCTCAAATTGCAGAAGAGAATTTGTTCCTCTGACCATAGTCGATCCTCCGCTCATCACTACATTGGATTTGGAACCCAACTTCAAAGACACTTCCTTGGATACTTTGAAGCCCTTCGGCATGATAAATTGAGTAACCTTCGTACTACTTTTGTCGAGCTTCAGCGAGAGAGTTCCTCCCCGTAATTCAGCTGTTGCCGCTACCTGATTGGCTTTCAGTCTACCGCCTCCGTCTCCTAATTTGATATCGGATACCTCTGCAATGACCCCCTTACTGGTCTTTTTCTTAATGATGATGATAATGATGATCTTAATCTTTAGCAGTGGTGCTACTTCCTCTGTTTTTTCTTCAGTTGGAAGATTAGCAGACAGACTTGGAGTAGCTTGTAATTGGCCGGCAACGAAGATGAAGGCCACCATGGATAGAACAAATAATAGATTTTTCATTGGTTTGAATTGTTTGTTGAATGAATATTGCGTTTTGTATACCACAATAATCCAACAATCCGGTGAGAGTTATCTCACCCAAAAGGGTGATTTAAGAGGTCCACTCCAAATTGGCTGTTTTTCCTTTTTCTCCGTATAAAAAAGCTTTTTGCCCAAATTGAAGCGCTAATTCGTTGGCTTTGTTGATTTCCAGATTTAAAATCAGCACACTTTTTTCCACCGGCCAGGAATTATCGCGGCTTCCTCCTACTCCTGGTAGATAGGAATGGCCTATTCGTCTAATGAGGTTCAACAATTCGGCCTGTCGGCTTGTATTGATTTCATCCGTTTGTACTTTCGAGCCTGGATTATAGGCTGTTAGAAAAACCCAGGATTGATAATCAAAACAGTTTTTTCCCAAATATTCGTCTAGCTCAGGATTTTTTGAATCCAGGGAAATAAAAATCGGCGGGTCTATGACCTTATAATAGGCCAATTTATAGGCTTGCCCTAATTCCTTATCTGCATTGTGTAAATATTTGTCCAATGGTTTTATTTTAAGCTATACAATTATGTACCTTTGCGGTGTTTTGGAAACGGGGTTGAGGAAGCCTTTAATGTAAAAAAATATTGAATGGATAGAAATACAGTCATTGGACTTTTTCTGATTTTTGCCTTATTCATCACGTGGAATTACCTGACAGCTCCCACTAAGGAAGAATTGGAAGCGAGAAAAAGGGCGCAGGATTCTATTGCGGCCTTGCAAAATATCGATACCACTACAGGAAGCCAATTGGCTACTGACATTGTACAGGCCGACACCAGCCTCCTGGAAGAAGCTGTTGTTGAGAGCGATTCTGTTGCACAGATCAGAAAACTAGCCGAATTTGGTCCTTTTGCCGCTGCAGCAGAAGGCACTGAAGAGACCATCACCATCGAAAATGAGGTTTTTATAGTTTCCTTTTCCACCAAAGGAGGCCATATTTCGGAAGTACTCCTCAAGAACTACCATAAGATTGAAGAGGATGAGAAGAAAAAAGAGATCGAACTTCCACTAAAATTATTAGAAGACGAAAAAGATCGCTTTGAATATTTGTTGCCGATCGGGAATGTAGCAGGGGGCGTGGTCAAAACCAGCGATTTGTTTTTCCAGGTGGTCGAAAAAACGGACCGAAAAGTAGTGCTGCGTGCTTCAGCCGGACAAGGTCGTTACTTCGAACAGCGTTTTGAGATCACAGATCCTCAGAAATATGTGCTGGATTATAATGTTAAAATGGAGGGTTTGCAAGGCGTGATTGACCAGGACGCCCAGGGTATTCAGCTTCATTGGTTGAATTACCTGGACAAACTCGAAAAAAATACTCGTTACGAACGGATGTATTCTTCTACCTACTATAAGGAAGTAGATGATTCCCCGACTTACCTCTCCCTAACCCGAAATGATACCGATAATACAGAAGATACGCCCGTAAAATGGGTCGCACACGCGAATCAGTTCTTTACCACTTCTCTGATCGCTGATGATAGTTTCCAAACCGGCCTGATGGATGTTCAGGGAATGGAAGAAGAGGATGCAGATCTTAAACGTTTGGAAACCCGCCTATTACTGCCTTACTCGCACGATCGTTCCGAATCAGTGGATATGACCTTTTACCTTGGGCCTAAGGAGTTTTCCCGCCTCAGAGCGATGGGAGATAACCTGGAGGATGTTATTCCATTTGGCTGGAGTATTTTTGGAACGATCAACCGTTGGGTGGTTCGCCCTATTTTTAACTTCCTGTCTACCTTTATTGGAAATAAGGGGGTCGTTATTTTGTTCCTGACCCTGATCGTAAAACTGAGTTTATTCCCGCTTACTTATCGGATGCTGTATTCTCAGTCCAAAATGGCTGCCTTAAAACCACAGCTGGAAAACATGCGTGCCAAATTTAAGGACGATCAGCAAAAGCAAAGTGCAGAGCAGATGAAGCTGTACCGGGAGTTTGGTGTGAATCCTTTAGGAGGGTGTATGCCGCTGGTATTACAGATGCCGATCTGGTTTGCCTTGTATCGCTTTTTCCCGGCTGCGATTGAATTTCGTCAGGCAAGCTTCCTGTGGGCAACGGATCTATCTTCCTATGACGTGATTGCCCGCCTGCCGTTTGAGGTGCCGCTTGGATTTGGGTCGCATATTAGTTTGTTTACCATTTTATGGGCTGCAACCACCTTGATCTATACCTATTATAACTCTAAGCACATGGATATGTCGGCCGCTAACCCGGCCATGCGATACATGCAGTACATTATGCCGATCATGTTCTTAGGATTTTTTAACAGCTATGCATCCGGTCTGACAGCTTACCTGTTCTTCAGTAACCTTATTAATATTGCTCAGACTCTGATCACAAAGAATTACATCATCGATCAGGAAAAGATCAAGAGGGAACTGGAGGCTTATCGGAAAAAACCGAAGAAGAAGAGCGGATTCCAGGCCCGCCTCGAAGAAGCTCTGAAAGAACAACAACGCGTGCAGGCAGAAAAGGAAGCATCGAAAAATAAGAAAAAGAAGTAACATAAAAAAAGCCCCGGCAGCTGCCGGGGCTTTTTTTATGTTACTTCGGTTGAAAGTTGAATGTCCCTTTTTAATAATTCTCTTTCTTCCTCCAATTGAACAGATGTCCAATGTAGCTTTTCTTTGAATAGATGGCTGACCGCTGATTCGACTGCAGCTATGCCGGGGAGTTTGAAATATAGGCGTCCTGTGCGGCGGTTGAAAAAATCGGTGAGGCGGCAGGCTGCCTCTTGTTCGATACAGAATTGGGCTTCGGCTAGAGCCATACGGATTGAAGGATCGTAGGAAGAATATCGGTCCATTAACTGCAGGATCTCATCAGTTTGCCTTCCGTAGTTTGAGACGAGATAAAGAGCATCATTCGCTGTCAGATCAAAAGCATTTAAGGAATCTGCTAGTGCATTAGTATAATTTTTAACGGCTTCGAAATTTTTGAAAGGCCCGCCTGTTAGAGTAATATGTTGTGTTTTACAGGGCTCCAGTTCTTTTTGAAACTCCTGCCTGTATTTATCCCCAACGAGGTCAACGATGCGTTCGGCCATTTTTCGATAGCCCGTTAGTTTACCTCCGGCAATGGAAATCAGGCCACTCTCAGATTCAAATATTTCATCTTTCCGGGACATCTCCGAGGCTGATTTTCCTTCTTCAAAAATAAGCGGCCGCAGGCCGGCCCAACTGGATTCCAGATCCTCCGCCCTGATCTGATGATCGGGAAACATGGCATTGACCGCCTCTACGAGGTAATTAACATCTTCCAAATTGACAGGGACATGATTGGGGTCTCCATCATAAGGAGTGTCCGTAGTGCCGATATAGGTCACTCCCTGTCGTGGAATAGCGAAGACCATCCTTCCATCCGGCACATCAAAATAGACAGCCTGCCGGACAGGCAGCCTTTCATGCGGCACGACGATGTGCACTCCTTTGGAAAGGAATAGGCGTTTCCCCTCCAGTGATTGATTTTTGCTTCTTAAATCATCCACCCAGGGCCCGGCTGCGCTCACCACAAAATGAGCGTGTATATTAAAAACATGGCCACTCAGCTCATCCAGGCACTGCAGACCCTTGATTTGTCCGTTTTTATATAAAAAATCGGAGGCGGAGACATAATTAAGGGCGATGGCTCCGTGTTGTACGGCTGTTTTAATGTTTTCAATGGTCAGTCGGGCATCGTCGGTTCGGTATTCGGCATAGAAACCGGCCCCTTTTAAAATGTCCTTTTTGGCGGCCAACAGCGGCTCTTTTTGGAGCGTCTCGGAAACATCCAACATTTTTCTTTTATCGGTTCCTTCTACGCCGGCTAGCACATCATACAACCAAAGCCCCATGGATGTAGCTAAATGTCCGTAGCTTCCTCCTTCGATAAGCGGCAGCAGCATTTTCTCAGGGCGCACCAGGTGAGGAGCCAGTCGGTGGACTGTAGCTCTTTCGCGGCCGACTTCCCGAACCAGTTTGATCTCAAACTGTTTTAGATACCTCAGGCCTCCGTGAATGAGTTTAGTGGACTTGCTGCTGGTACCGGAAGCAAAATCATTTTTTTCAATCAGTGCAACCTTTAATCCCCTCGAACTCGCATCCAAGGCAATACCGGCGCCGGTAATGCCTCCTCCGATAACTATAAGGTCAAATGAATGCACCGCTAGTTGGTGGAGTGCCTGGGCCCTTCTTGGAGAAGAAAGGGAGTTCATAAATTCTGTAATTTATCTGATCAACTGAAGTAGGAAACCAGGGGAATGTCGGTCATTGTTCTTAAGCCTGACTGAGCTCTTAAAATGCCCTTACAACAATTAACTACGATGGCACAGGTGGCTACATCGCCGTTAACTCCACCGGCAATTTTAGACTTAATATTCGGATTGCCCTTAATGATGATTTCGTCGTAAGATTCCTCTTCGCCAACCGTGGCCTGGAAGATCAGGCTGATCTTGAGTTGATCTTCCGCATAAGCTCTGCCGATCTGGCAAACGCCGGTTATTTGTCCCTTCTGGATCGTCATATGAGGTGTTTCGATCGTTTCTTCTGCAAAAACGGGGTTGATGATATCTTCGGTATGGTCCAGAGTCCAACCTAGGTTGCCGGCAATCATTTGCATGGATTCGGTCAATCCAACATGACGAAGCGTACCGGCATTTTTTCTTTCCTCAAACTCTTGGAGGCTCAGGCCTGCGCCTATTTTTTTCTGAAATGGAATTCGGCGGTACTGAGCATTTTGAAAGCGATTGATTTCAATACTCTCTACTTTTTGGCAGGGAGCCGTCATAAAGGTGGGTAAGGAATCCATCAAAAAGCCAGGGTTGACTCCCGTGCCTACTACACCTACGTTTTTAGCACGGGCTTTCTCATCGATTCTTCGAGCCAGTTCGGGAGCGGTATCCCAAGGGTAGGCCAGTTCTTCACAGGTGGAAACGATGGGGATGCCAAAATCCAGAACCTCTTCAATTTGAGGAGTGATCCTTTCCATATCCGAAACGGTGGTAAGTACAGCCAGGTCTATTTCTTTACCCTGGACGGCCTCTGCGACGCTTCCTGAGATAAGAATACCTGACGCCTGGTTGGTAGCTAGCTTCCCCAGGTCTTGTCCAATTAGTTCCGGATTTTTATCTACGGCTGCTACGGTTTGGATGTGGTTTCTTTCATTGATAAAGGCAGCTGTTTTTATGCCTAATGGCCCAAGGCCGATCTGTAGCACATTAATGTTTTTCATAAAGGATCAACTGGTTAAGGAATGATTGAATTTTTAAGGGGGTAAAATAAGGAGGAGTGTTAAAAAAATGAAAAATGAATTGACCTTTTTAAAGGACGAATAAAAAAAAGCCTTGCCGAAACTTCGGCAAGGCTTTTTTTTACTCGTCCTTCAATTGCTTTAATTAATTCAGGTAAATACGCTGATCAGGCAAAACGGATTCGCCCTGTTTCATTCTATTGAGATCGAGAAGTTTCTGAAGCGGAATGTTGTACTTCCTGGCGATGGTTTCCATCGTTTCTCCCTGTTTAACAATATGAGAAATGCGCTTGGCATTGCTGTTCGTATTATTGTAATAATCCGTTGTTCCTCCCATGGTAAAATTCTGCTGAGTATTATTTTGTGGAGGAGACACATTAAAACGCTCCAGATTGTTATTGGAGCTCGGAGTGTTGGTATTCACTCCCGGAACCGGAGAATTCAGGTCTCTGAATGGTTCTCTGGCATTCCCCGAACTGTTAATCTGGGGGGCTGCTGTATTGGGAACCGGGTTACCAAAAGAGGCATTCGGTGTATAAGTATTGGTGTTCGTATTCCCGTATTGGGAAGGCGAGACATTCAGGTTATTATTATTATTATTGCTGGTATTCGTACTAGTTTCGGAGTCACTAAAAATAGAGTAAGGCTCGAAGGTATCCGATTGTGGTTTGCTGGTACTGGTATTCACATTCGTAGAAGGTTGTGAATACTGATAAACATTATCCTGGGCACCTCTTGAAAAATAGGTGTTATCGTAAGTGGAATTGCCCTGTGTTTGAGTCTGAGTTGACGGATTGGTGATTTGATAATTCGGCTGTGTCGGCTGAATAGACGGATTAATCTGAGTATTGGTATTGTAGTTGTTGATTGCTCCTGTCGAATTGTTACTATTCAGAATATCGCAATCTGTCGTTTTCAAGGTCTGTCCTTCATTCAGCTGTGAGTTAGGAGCCAGGTTATTGAAGTCCGAAAAACGCTCGACGGTGTAGCCGTACATCTGAGCGATAGAAACAATGTTTTCACCCGGCTTAACTATGTGGATCCCGGAAGTCGTTTTCCATGCAGGCAGCAAACCTGAGCTTTGATTGAATAATGGCCGGTCAGGGAAGGGGGCTTCATAGGTAGCCACAGATCTGGATGCAAACTCATTCGAGAATGTACTCACGCGAAGTTTTTTTCCGGTCCGAATGAAAGAGCTGTTTTCCGGGATGTCATTCCAACTTTTCAGATCTTCCAGCTTGACATTAAATTTTCTGGCAATGCCGAATAGGGTTTCTCCTTTTTCAACAGTATGGAACTCTGCATTTTGAAGCTGTTGGCCCCGATTCATCAGATCATCCTGTTGGGTTTGTATATTAGTATTGAAAGCCCCACTGCTATAATCCGTAATACCGGCTGTGGCACTGTTGGTTTGGGTTTGGTTACAGTATTGCTGCTGTAGGAAAGTATTGGTGGCCATATTATTGACTTGAACCAACTGCAGCGTATTATTGAATTGAGGGCTCTTTTGTTCAACCACTCCTAGCTGAGGCACAAAGATGATATCAATATTAGAATTAGCAGAAAGATCGGAGCTTTGCTTAAAAAGCAAGGCATCAGCGCATACATACTTGATCTTGCCTTCAAACTGTACCCGCCCTCTTGGGTCATTACTCGAAAGATCCTGACCTACTGTTGCCAGGCTGGGTGAATAGCTGAAGCGAAATTGCTGGCCGTTATAAACAAGATAGTTCCCTTCCTGAAGATAGTAGTCATAACTCTGAATAGGGATAATCTGATAGGCGTTATTGGCAGCCGGTTTGACCAGATAAACATTGTTCATCTTATTCTGCAAAATGCCGGTTAAATTATCACTGATGAAGCTATTGCCACAGCGAAAAGCCTGACGGGGAAGGAAGCTCTGGATGTTACCGCTGTCTTCGGCTCCAACCTGTAGCATAACTTGTTCGTTATCATTTAGTTGGAGGCTGTACTTAGTGATTTCGTTGCCAACTTGGGAGCGATAAACCAATCGGTTCATGCAGTTGGGGTCATACATTAAATAAAAATCAGCAGCTTCCAGAGTAAAACAACTGATGAGCACGAATAAAGGAATAAATAATATTTTTCTCATGGGTAATACTGGATTACGCAACCTTTAAGGTTTTAATAAAACTGTAAATTACATAAAATCAAGATATTACACAATACCTATTTAGGAAACGGTCTGTTTCAACCCTTTAACGTTGGGAAAAATGGAATATTGGATTTGTTACGAAAATATTGTGTTACATCCTTCTAATAAAAACTTCCCTGGGGCACAGAAGGTTCGATCAATTACCAACTAAACCATTATTTAAGGCATACAGGATGAGTTCGGAAGAAGAATTCATGTTCAACTTCTTCATGATGTTTTTTCGATGTGTATATATGGTGTGGGTACTCAGGCTGAGAACATCGGCAATTTCCTTGGCGATCAAACCCTGGGCAATAAGCCGGACGATCTCAACTTCTCGTGGAGAGAGTGGAGTAGGAGAGCAATCTTCTTCCTCTTCTTTGGCAAAACTCTTTTCAAGCAGATAATCAATAATTCGGGTGCAGTAAAACTTTTCGCCTTTGGCAGTTGCCGCAACGGCATCTTTTATCTCATCCTCATCGCAGGTTTTAGTAAGGAAACTATTTACCCCCGATTCCAAAACCTGGTATATCGCATTTTTGTTGTCATCTCCGCTGATTATCAAGATATTAGTGTCTGGATGCTTTTTTCTGACAGACTCGATCGTTTGGTGGCTGAAATTATCGGGCTGATCGTAATCCATGATCAAAACATCCGGTCGGTCGGACTGTAACCTCTGAAATAATTCCTTCTCATTCCGGGCTTCTCCTAGAATACGATATCCCTTCTGCTCGCTTAACAGATGTTTTAATCCTACTCTTACAAGCACTTGCGAATCGGCTATGACTATGGAAATCGGATGCTTCATATATTATTTCGTACAGTTTCACGAAAATAAGACCTGTCAACTGCTTATTCAAATTTATTTAGACTTAATTTAGATAAGAATGGAGGTTTAGTATCTATAACCCGAAATCTGCGATTTGGTTTTTAATTATAGAGTAATTTATTAAAGAGGGGGCGGCTTTCGGCCGCCCCCTCTTTAATAAATTATTTTATGGTGGAAGCTTGTTCCTTCAAAAAATCATCGTCGAAATTCGGTTCGGCGGGAGGATCGGCAAATTTCACTCGTAACTTATATTTGCTATTGATGGCATTTACAACCGGAATGAACATCGTTTTCATCAGGTTGGCGGCTTCTTTTTTAGCTTCTTCCATAACAGCCATGGACATGGCGTCCCTGCGAAATTCAGAGCGCAACAGGTCAATAGACTTGTTCAGGTCGACGGATTCTACTTCCCGCAGCCACCCGATATCCAACTTTTCAAACCTTGGGTAAATATCCTGAGAGATGATCTCCGGTTGGGGGAGGGTGACGGTAACCAATCTATTACGAGCATCCGCCTCAATATCGAAGTATTTTTGCAGGTCAAAACCGACTTTTATGACACTGATGGCCGAAATTTCAATATCAGAAGAAGATACGGTAAAGCCCCAGATTTTGGTTTGCAGGTTTTTATTGATGGCCTTTTTATCACTGACTTCATAAGTGATCAGTTGGGCGAGCACCCGCTCGACTCGTTCTTGCATCAGGCCCCGGGATCGGGAAATGTCTCTGATAGCGGCCTTTTCACTCAGGCGGTCCATCATCGGCTTGAGGGCTTCTGTGAGCGCTACGCCGCAGGGGGTGTCCACATTTTGCCCCCGAGCCATTACCTTTCCTGCATCAGTCTCGATAATGCTGGAGATCACGTGATTGACCAAGAAGCAGGTATACTTCGAGGCGACCTCGTATAAAAAGTCAATGGAACTGGTGGATTCACTCTCATACCATGTCTGAATATCCAGAGAGGTGGTATCTTTCAAAGCCAAAAAATCATTGTAATACAGATTTCTCAAATAAGGGTGGTGTTTCTGATATTCACTTTCGATCCGTGCTTTATCGGCAGCCTTGAGGTTCATCCGGTCAGCAGTGTGGTTCAGTAAGGCTATATTGATATCGTACACCAGTTGGTTAAACGCTTTTCGGTTCTTTTGAGGATTGGCTAAAATGGTCAAAACGCTTTCCTCATCCAGATCCAGTTTGAAGTCGGAGGGTATATAATTGATTTGCAATTCTTTCGGCACATTCGTAAAGGTACCTCCCTTCGACCGCAAATAATTGCGATAGACGATGATCCCGACCAGGCTGAATACCAGAATGACCAGTATCAGCCGGCCCAGGGCCAAGCTTTTTTTTGAGGGCAATTGCTGTGACATATCTAATTCGATTTTTTACTTTTGACGAAGATAATCATGAAAAGTCATTCTTTTAAGAGATTATATTTATTCTCTACTTAATTAAGTTTTTTTTAGATATAAAAGTTTTGTGGAATGATAAAAAAGTGGTTTTGGGCCTTTGTTTCGTTCCTCCAGGACTCATTCTTTCTACTTTCTACCTTTTACTTTCTACTAGCAATTTGCATTAATAAATCATTTTTCTCAACTTAACGTCTTTTGATAAATAGAGTCCATGTTTGAACCACAACGAACCATCAATTGCAAAGGAATGCTACTCGATTTGGAGGAGCCTCGAATTATGGGGATCTTGAATGTTACCCCGGATTCCTTTTACGATGGAGGCCGCTATGAAGAAGAAAGTACCCTCCTGAAGCAGGCTGAAAAGATGATAATGGAGGGAGTGGATATTATTGATATTGGGGGGATGTCATCCCGGCCAGGTGCGGGGATCATTTCTGTTGATGAGGAATTAAAAAGAACCATTCCGGCCATTGAAACTATTGCAAGTAACTTTCCCGAGTTGATTATCTCAATTGATACCATCCGCTCGCAAGTAGCTTTGAAAGCCATTGAAGCCGGCGCTCATATGGTTAATGACATTTCGGCGGGCCAACTGGATGAGAAGATGTATGAGGTAGTTGCTCAAATGAATGTACCTTATATATTAATGCATATGCAGGGTGAGCCGGCTAACATGCAAAAAGATCCGCAATATGAGGATGTGGTTCAGGAAGTACTGGATTTTTTCATAAAGGAAACCGGTAAACTGAGAGAATTAGGGGTAAAAGACATTATCTTAGATCCGGGATTTGGTTTTGGAAAAACCGTAAGCCATAATTTTCAATTATTAAAAAACCTTGAAGTTTTTCAGATACTGGATTGCCCCGTCTTAACAGGCGTTTCACGTAAATCCATGATCAATAAAGTTTTAAAAATAAAACCGGAAGAGGCGCTCAATGGCACTACCGCCCTCCATATGGTAGCTTTGTTGAATGGAAGCAAACTATTTAGGGTACACGACGTTAAAGAAGCCAAGCAAACCATACAATTATGGCAGGCTCTTGATAATGCATAAAAACATCGTTTTTGGAACTGCAGAGATATTCAGATGATCCATTAAATGAGGATGATATTAAGCACATTGCACTAAGTTGCCTGAAATCTTTTTACAAATATTATCCTAGAATAGGCAATACCGATGTCAAGTTGAATCAGCGGGCTACAGGGGAAATTATTGCCGATGGTTATCTGTCTTTTACTCAGGATGACGGTTCAGTTTTTACGGCTACCTTTGAGGCGACCAGCCTGCAAAAAAGAGAAGAGGTCCTGTTTCGAGTTCAGAATGAACTGCTTTTCTGGGACAGCTTCACGGTCTCTTGTTTCATCTGCCTGCTACTGATGATCTGGGAACATCTTTTTGTCAATAATTATTGGATCCCACATTACGGAATATCTATATCGATTTTATTGATCTTTGCATTGGTCGGTCTGGTAACCGGACTAGCGGCCCTGGTACTGCGAAAACGACGGCGTTACCGTTATATTTATGCCATCGAACAGTTTAAACGGTATTTTGCGAATGATCAGTGGGTGGCTTTGTCGGAACGCATTTTTCCGGATAAGGCTGACAGACATTATGAAGAACTCAGGCACCAATGTGTATACAATGGCTTTGGCCTGATCATTATTAACGATAAAGGCGAGGCACAGGTAAAAGTAGCCCCGGCTCGAACAGATACCTTCCAGGACAGACGGAAAATTCTTCAGTTCTTTTCGTCAGAAGAATTGTCTAAGCGGATTAAATCACGTCTGGATCAACCTAAAGAGGGATGGAGAAAGTACCTGCCGATGCCGAAATCTATGGTCAAATTCGATCCCGGCAAATGGAAAGTCAGCCGGTTTAAACGTTTTTATGGTTATCAGATCTTTATATCCCTGGTTTGTCTGGTGATGCTGTCGGCTGTGATTTTCCGGGAATATGAAAGAGAGAAAACCATTGAGATCAGAGATCCACAGGCTTATCGCGAGGAAATGTCGAATTTGCAGTTGTATCCTTACCCTTTTTACGGTCCGGATACCATTGATATACTCGATACACCTTATGTGCGTTCAATTCCTTTTAATCCGAATGTACAGCCGTATCCTTTGGACAACTCTTCCTTTGACCGGGCCGGCCTGATCATCATTTCAAGGGAAGGATTGTTTGTTGAATATTCATGCGAGCGCATTTATGATACCTATACCGCTAAATTTGCCATTGATGGTGGACGTTTTCGGTCTTTGGATCGAGCCAAACAGGTCATCCGCAGGTTAAATCGCAGGGGAGTCAGTGCTTCTATAACTTGGATGGGCTGCTTCCAGGGTGATAGCGAATACATGGTGTTTATTGGGGAGTTTTTTCAATCTCAGGCTGGTGCAGAAGCAGAGCTGTCTATTGCCCAACGACGGGTGAAACAACTAGGATACGCACCCGCACTTTCTGTGGTTGAATTGAACTATTGATAAAAGAATGTTAAATAAGGTTCCTGAGGCAACTTAGGTCTGTCCTCAGGTCATCTAATACTAAAGAAGCGTACTGATCGATTACGATACATGGAAGAGCAACACAAACAGCAGGAGCAGGAAGAAAAACAGGAAAAGAGGTTTTCGCTGTTTTTTCGTTGGGTAAAATCCATTTTGTTGGGCTTACTGGCTGTTTTTGTGTTCTTGTTTCTTCTTTTCCAAATTCCAGCCGTCCAGAGTTGGGCTGCCCGTCAACTCACCCACCGCATCTCCAAAGCGGCAGATGCGCAGGTGAAAATGGACTATGTATACTTTTCCTTTTTTGATAAGCTGAATATGAAGGGCTTCCTGCTCGCCGATGAAAACCAGGATACCCTTATAGCCAGTAACAACCTGATGGTTGATTTTAATCTAAATCCCTTGGTTTTATTTCGAAGAGGACTGGTTGTACAGGGCATACAGTTGAAGGATGCCGAAGTTCGGCTTATACATAATATTGGAGATGAAAAAAACCGCCTGGGGCAGGTCCTCGATCGAATTTTTCCTCCCAGGGAAAAAGATCCCAATAAAAAGAACCAGGCGCTTCCACTGTACATCGACTATGCTTCCTTGCAGAATGTTCGGTTTTTTCAGTGGAATCAAAATAAAGGAAACCAACTGGAGATCTTCCTGACCAGGGGAAACTTTAAGGTAGACAAACTAGACTTTGCTAATGACGATATCGTTTTGGAATATGCCGGCTTAAAGGGCACTCGGGTTACCGTGGAAAACAACCTCGTAACGGACACGCTTGCATATCTCCCTCCTCTTGATCCCTTGGCCGATTCTCTCGCATTATTAGATACTTCTTTTTTAAAAATAGCGGTGCACGAAATCGAATTTGAAGACGGGTATTTTCAGCTGGATAATTTCAGAAAAGATCCGGTTAAAATGACGGGACCTGACGAACTGGACTACAAGCATATGCGTGTGTACGATGTACAGATGGATATAGATAGTTTCCAGTTCAATGATCGGGATTTTAGCTTCAGGGGGGAACCGAACTTTATCTCGGCCAAGGCTCAAAGTGGATTTGTGCTTAATAAATTGGCGGCTGATAAAGTGGAAGTCGGGCCTACACAGGTAGTTCTGAATGGATTGGAACTCATCACTCCCTATAGTCAGATTGGAGATACCCTTGTATTTGATTTCGATGAATACATCGATTTTGAAGACTTCGAAAATTCGGTTGAGGTGGATGGCCAGCTCGATAACGCGAGTGTTGCGATCCGGGATATACTTGTATTTGCCCCTAATTTGGCTAATAATGAGTTTTTCAATAACAACCGTAATGAAGTCATTACCATAGACGGCCGTATTTCAGGTTCTGTCAATGACTTGCGCGGCCGAAACCTGAATATACAGTTGGCGGATGATACCCGGCTGGAAGGCCGTTTCAGTTTTAATAAC
>JAUIKE010000125.1 GCA_030430845.1 Bacteroidia bacterium
TCAAGTCGTTGAATATCAGTAAGCTAGAGAGCTAAGTCTCACATGTAAGTTTAAGAGGAATTCCCGAAGATTAATGTTGTACTGCTTTTTGTTGATTGCGCTTGCTGTCAAGTGAGAATACAAATATGTAAAAAATGTCTAACTTTTAAAAGTCCCTTTCTTTTTTTCTATGAATTTTTTTTTGGGTAATGCATAACTCCCTCAGAAAAAAAATAGTTGATAAATAGGAAACAAAAATTAAAATTTTTGTCCTCTTTTTTTTACGATTTAGCATGAAAATTGCCTCCTTTATATATACGGTAACTTTAAGATTTTGTTATCATCCCAATAGGTTGAATTAATCTGAGTATATTGGTGAAATAATTCTTATATTTTGTTGACATGACTGTCTCATACATTGAGAATTCCACATTTTTAAATTTAAATGCTCCCAGCTGTTATGAAAAAGTTTGCATTTCCCATCGCCATCATCGCCATTTTAGGCGTCGGCGCCTATTTTCTATTACAACCTACCGGCAAAGGTAAAGAGCAAATCCAGGACTTGTCCATCATGGTCGAAGAAGGCCCGTTCGTCGTTAGTGTCACAGCTACCGGAGAGCTCAATGCAAAAAACTCGGTTCAGATTCGTGGGCCTCAGGGTATGCGTGCGGCAGGTGTCTTTGAAACGACCATCTCCGACCTTATCCAGGAGGGAACCATCGTGAAAAAGGGAGATTATGTTGGGGCGCTTGATCGAACAGAGATCGCCAGTAAAATGAGTACTTTCCAAACGGAATTAGACAAGATACAAACCCAACTCGAACAGGCTAAAATAGATACAGCCATTGAATTAAAGGGTTTGCGTGATGAGTTGATCAATATGGAGTTCACTAAAAAGGAAAAACAACTCAAATTAGAAGAAAACCGCTACGAGGCTCAGTCCGTCGTCCAGGCTACCCAACTGGAGTTGGAACGTACCCAACGCGATTATGAGCAACTCAAAAACAGATACAAGCTCAAAGTCATTCAATCGGAAGCTCGCATAGAAGAAATCCGAACCCTTCAACGTCAGAATCAAATGAAGATGGATCAGCTTTCTGCCTTATCCGATGAATTTACCGTCAATGCTCCGGATGACGGCATGCTGGTGTATGCTCGCTCCAGATGGTCTAAAAAAGAAGTGGGGTCAAGAGTCACCGCCTGGGATCCGGTAGTTGCCGAATTGCCTGACCTCTCGGATATGATCTCGAAGACTTATGTCAATGAAGTAGATATCAGTAAGGTGCAACCAGGACAAGAGGTTACCCTGAAAATTGATGCCTTCCCGGATAGCAAATATTCCGGAAAGGTATTGAAGGTTGCTAACATCGGAGAACAATTGCGCGGTTATGATGCCAAAGTATTTGAAGTGATCGTACAGGTTAATGAGGTGGACTCCATTATGCGCCCCGCAATGACGACCAGCGTCGAGATTGTTACTGACACTTATAATGATGTTATGTATCTACCTCTTGAAGCCTTATATAATGATAGCCTTTCTTTCGTATTTAAAAAAGAAGGTGGGAAAATAGTTAAACAGGAAGTGATTACCGGAGCCTCTAATAATACAGAGATTATCATCGATTACGGCCTGAATGAAGGAGAAGAAGTATTGCTGACCCTTCCTGAAAAGTCCGATGAACTCGAATACAAAATGATCGATCAAAGTATAAAAGACAAAATTATTCAGGAACAAAAACAGCTGGCCCTGCAAAAGCAACAGGAAGCACTCAAAAAAAGAAGAAGCGTGCAAAACGAAGATCTTCCCGTCAATGAAAGAAGCCGAAGTGGCGGAGGCCCTAGAATGTTTATTGTTAATTAGTTCATAGTTCATAGTTTATGGTTTAGTGTGAAAGGGTGTAAAACCCAGGACCCAGAACTCAAAACTCAAAACCCAGAACCAACAACCAATATGAATCGAGCCTTTTTCAACTTTATACTTGCCGTCGAAGGTGTTAATGATAACAAACTGCGATCTATATTAACAGCGCTTGGGATCGTTTTTGGAGTGGGGGCCGTTATTGCCATGCTGGCGATTGGCTCCGGAGCTAAAAAAGCAATTCTGGACCAGATGAAATTGATCGGGACCAACAACATCGTTATCACCTCCTATGTGCCTTCTGAGAAAGAATCCGATGAGGAAGAAGAAGGCGGCAGTACAAATACCAATTCTCAAAATAACAATTGGGCCTACTCTCCGGGTTTGACCCTTGAAGACTTACAGGCCATAGAAACGATCCTTCCCAATGTGGAGCAGATCAGCCCGGAAGTAATTCTGCCAACTAATATTGTCCGCTCAGCTAAATATGACGGTGGACGGGTTATCGGAATAACCAATTCATTTTTTGAACTGAACCGTTTGAAAATTAATGTGGGCACTGAATTTCATCCCAAGCATGTGGAAGAGGGCCAACCGGTGTGCATCATCGGTAAGAATATTAAATCCAAGTTTTTTAGTGAAGAAGATCCCATTGGTCAGCAGATCAAGTGTGGCAATACCTGGTTGACTGTTATAGGAGTGATAGAAAAAAGATTAGCTAGTCGGGAAAGCCTGAGTAGCCTGGGTATCAGGGATTATAATTCGGATATATACATTCCGGTAACGACGGCTTTGCGACGGTTCAAAAACCGGGCAATGGTTAGTCAGGAAAGCATTGGCCGGGGTAATAATAACAATAACAGCAAACAACCTAATTATCACCAATTAGATCGTGCGACTATTCAAATTGTGGAATCCAAACAGTTGCAGGCTTCTGCTGATGTGGTAGCCCGCATGCTGCTTCGTCGTCACCGGGAAGTACTGGATTTTGAAATCGAGATCCCGGAATTACTCCTTGAGCAGGAACAGAAGACACAGGATACTTTTAACCTGGTTTTAGCTGTCATTGCCGGCATTTCTCTGCTTGTAGGAGGTATCGGCATCATGAATATCATGCTGGCCTCCGTTATGGAGCGGATCAAAGAGATAGGGGTCAGGCGTTCATTAGGCGCCACTCAAAGAGATATTATTTTACAGTTTCTTTTCGAAGCTATTTTTATTAGCCTGATCGGAGGTGCTTTGGGGATACTGATAGGCCTGGGCTCAGCGAGGACGATTGCAGCTTATGCCGATATTCCTACAGTGGTATCTGGCTGGTCAGTGTTTTTATCTTTTGGAGTAGCTGCCACCGTAGGCTTGATCTTCGGACTGTTTCCAGCCCAAAAAGCAGCCAGGCTAGACCCAATTAAGGCACTCAGATCTGATTAAATCAAAAACCACCGGCGGTCAAGGACCGTCGGTGGTTTTTATTATATACCCATCACCCGCTATTTTAACAAAAGACTGATCAATGAAAAAAGCGCTAGTATTAATGGTCCTTTCTGCTTTTGTGACCTTTTCCTATTCCCAAATAGATACTCTGACCCTGAGCCTGGATGACGTCATCGGCATGGCCCAGGATCAATCGCCGAATTCCCGGATTGCTGCCACCCGCTTGAGCAATAATTATTGGATCTATCAATCCTTTCTGGGTAATTACAAACCTCAAATAGATTTGTCGGCCACCTTCCCCGACCTGAACCGGGCGATCAATGCGATAACTCAGCCTGATGGAAGTATCCTTTATATACCTCAGTCCTTTATGAGAAATGAAGTGGATATCGCTTTACGACAGGATATCGCCCTTACCGGAGGCACCTTGTTTTTCCGTACCGGCCTGAGGCGGATTGATATCTTTGAGACCGACTCCAGAGATTATGAATTGTCCTACCTGTCTAGCCCCGTTTCTCTCGATTTTATACAACCGCTGTTCGCTTTTAATGAATTGAAGTGGGATAAGATCATTCAACCCTTGCGCTTTGATGAGGCCAAACGGCAATATTCTGAAGATTTAGAGGAGGTGGCTTATAATTCGGCCGAACTGTTTTTTAACGTATTGATCGCTCAACTTAATTTGGAGGCCGCTATCCGGGATAAAACGAATGCCGATACTTTATTAGGCATTTCTCAGGGACGATTCGATGTAGGAAGGATTGCGGAAACTGAGTTATTACAGATCGAATTAAATGCCATGAATGCTGATGCAGACCTGGCAGCTCAGACGCTCAACCTGCAAACGAGTACAGAGCGCCTTCGTGATTACCTGGGTATTCAGCGGGCCGTTTACTTCAAACTCATTCCTCCTGATGAAATTCCCGGGTTTTATGTAGATGCCGATAAGGCGCTGGATTTCGCCAGTCGAAATCGCAGTGAAACTATACAATTCAGCCGCCGATTGGCTGAAGCGGATCGATCAGTTGCGCAGGCCAAGGCCAACCGCTCGCCGGACATCAACCTGAACGGCTCTTTCGGTTTATCCCAAACGGGCAATTCTTTTGGAGCCGCATTCGATGACCTGCTCGACCAGGAGCGCCTCCGGGTGGGAATGACCGTTCCGATCGCTGACTGGGGAAAGGCCAAGGCCCGCATGGAAATTGCACAGTCCAATTCTGAATTGACGCGTATGAGCGTAGAGCAGGATCGCATCAACTTTGAGCGGGACATTGTGGTTAAAGTGCAGCAGTTTGAACTGGTCAGAAACCAGGTTCGGCTATCCTTAAGAGCGTATGATGTGGCCAAAAAACGTTTGACGATCACCCGGCAGCGATACCGCATCGGGAAATTGTTGGTGACTGACCTCAACATCGCCATTACGGAGGAAGCCAATGCCCGTCGGGCCTATATCAATGCGCTGCGTAACTTCTGGCTGGCTCATTATGATATTAGAAGGCTAACCTTGTATGACTTTTTGAATGATGTTTCTTTAAAAAAGAATGTGTATGATTAAAACGCTCACCTAATACTCATCGCATTCGCTATCCATTGGTAAGCAAAAATGCCCAGAGCAAATACAACAGCTAGCAAGTTTAATATTTCCGGGTTGAACAATCCGGAAATAATACCTGTGAAGCCAATGGCTGCCAATCCTATCGTATAGATGATCAAGGTTTTCTTCTTCCGGTCTTTGCTAGGGTTAAACATAGATCCGGTAGGTATCATCATGACAATTCCGAAAACGAGCAGGGCAATGGCTGAAGAATGACCGGTGACGGCATAGGATAATCCACCCAGCACGGCAAGTGTTAAAGATAGTCCCACAAAATTGGAGGCAGTGATCTCTTCCTTGTCCAGAGCATATCGGCCATAAGGATTGAGGCGAAGCATCAGGTTGGATAAGGGGACAATGAACCAACTGGATAAAGCAAAGATCAGATAGAGAATGATGATCGGCCAGATGATCATATTTAGAAACCCATTGTCTCCTGCTAAGCCTCTAAGTAGTCGGACCGCTAGATACAATCCGATAATAAAAATCCATTGATTTTTGCTGCTAAGGCGGGACATCCAAAAGGCATATTTCAAAAACAAGCGATAAAACCAGTATTTGGCCTTCATCGTTTCTACCAGGCCGGCCTTAGCTGCTTCTGAATTGGGGTTGAGGCGCAAAGCTTCCCGAAAGTGGCCTAAAGCCTCCTTGTGCTCCCCCTTTTCCAGTTTCCCCCAGCCATAATTCACATGGGTGTATTCATTTTCGGGATCTTTTTCAAGCGCTTTTTCTATGGTTTGGAAAGCTTCTTCTTTGCGTTTTAGTTTCAAAAGGGCCGTAGAGCGCATATTCAGGCAAAGAATATTTTCTGAGTCAGCTGCTAATCCCTGTTCTGCAAAATCAAGGGCTAGTTGGAATTCCTTTTTTTGTAAATAAATACTGGCCAGCAATCCATAATATTCAGGCTCATTGGGCGCTAGCTGAATGGCGTTTTTTAAAAGGGATTCTGCTCGTTTCTCATCCTCCTGGATCAACTTAATTTTGGCCAAAATATAGAGCGCGTAATCATTGTCCGGCTCCTGATGGATGACCATCCGGATGCTTTTCTCCGCTTCTTCTTCCTTGTCCTGTTCAAACAAACAAATACTGAGAAGCAATTGCAGGTGTGCATTGTCGGGATCAAGGGCAAGGGCCGTTCGGAGTTCCCGCTCCGCGTCCTCGTATCTCCTTTGCTGGAGTAAAATAGTGGCTCGATAGTGATTCATCTCCATACCCATGTCCTATTTGGAGATGTTGAGATAGTCCAGAATATCATCGTACAAGCCGGAGTCATTTGCGTACAGAGCATAGTTGCGAGCGGAAGAGAACCACTCCTCAGTGCTGGGCTTCAGTCTTTTGACCGCCTTCAGGAGGTCTTTGGTATGGATGGGAGTAGGGAGCCCTGTAGTAAAAGAAGCCTGTAATTTATCTTCAATGCAGAGATCTACCAGAGCTTGCAGATCTGCCCCGGAAAATTTTTTGGTTTTTTTGGCAATGCTTTTATAATCGATGTTTTCTATCGGTTTTTCTTTCAGCAGAATTTCGAGGATTTTCTCACGGCTGTCCTGATCGGGCGGCGCCACGAAGATGATCCGGTCGAAGCGGCCGGGGCGGCGGAAAGCGGGATCCAGGTGCCAGGGAGCATTGGTCGCTCCAAGGATCAGAATGCCTTCATTACTGTATTTTACACCATCCAGTTCCGCGAGGAATTGGTTGATCAAATGCCGGCCGACGGTCTTACGCATGTCCGTTCTGCTGGCTCCCAGTGCATCAATTTCATCGAAAAAAAGTACACAGGGGTTATTGCTTCGGGCTTTTTCAAATACTTCATGCAACTTCCGTTCGCTGTTGCCGTGGTACATGTCCAGAATATCATTGATACCGATATTCATAAACTGGGCATTGACCTGGCCGGCAGTAGCTCTGGCCAAATGGGTTTTGCCGCAACCCGGAGGGCCGTACAATAAAATCCCTCCGCCTATTTTTTTGCCGTAGGCCTTATACAATTCCGGATGTTCCAGCGGCTTAATGATCTTGAGTTCGATCTCCGCTTTGACTTGCTCCATCCCCCCCACATCATCAAAGTTAATGCTCGGCTTTTCCAAGGACTTTGGATCCTTCGTTTCTTCTTCCATCAAAGAACCATCGGAAAGTTGCCTGACCTTGAGTTGCCGGTCCAAGTCTTTGTCGAAGTAATCGGGGTCCATTTCCTGGATCTGTTGGTATACCTCGGCAGCTTTGGGAAGAGCACCTTCGGCAACTAAGACCTTACTATACAGGATCAGCACCTTTTTACTTTCATGTCTCTCCTCTAATAATTGCTCCAAAATAACAATGGCAGTAGATAGCTTGCCAGAGTAAAAAGAAGACTCTGCTAAACCTAATTGTGCGTTGGGGTGGTTAGGGGAGAGGCGGAGTACTTCCTGGAAATGAGTAGCTGCCTCTTCATAAGATTTGGCTTGCAGCAGTATGGAGGCCAACTGAAGTTTGAGCGGAACATTATCCGGAGACAATTGCAGTGCTTCTTTGAGGCTGTTAATTATTTCTTCTAAATTCATAGGTTACTTGGTAGAAGGTAGCATGTAAAAAGTAGAAAGACATAAATTAGCTTCGATCTATCAATAGATCAACATTCTTAGACC
Source organism: Bacteroidia bacterium (assembly GCA_030430845.1). Classification (GTDB taxonomy): domain Bacteria; phylum Bacteroidota; class Bacteroidia; order Chitinophagales; family Saprospiraceae; genus JANQPA01. Next base: position 7,484 of record JAUIKE010000125.1, read on the forward strand.
ATCGACAGCAGATAGTCAACGAACTGAGCTTTGTGTTTATTTGAGAAAAAGGTGTTTTAAGCTTTCAATGCTTCCACCTCTTCAATACTTTTGGCAATAGGTGCTCCCAGTATTTTGAAAGCAGTGTCAGTTACAAGAACATTATCTTCAATTCGAATGCCTCCGAAAGTCCGATAAGCTTCGAGGGCGGAATAATTAATAAATGCTTCTCCATGTTTCTGACTTTGCCAGCGATCGATCAATTCCGGAATGAAATAAATACCGGGCTCTACGGTGAGCACAAAACCTTCTTTTAGTTCTTTGGCCAAACGAAGAGATTTAAGCCCGAACTGGCTGCTTCTGCTATAATCTGCTCCGTAGCCAACGTGGTCTTCGCCAAAATTTTCCATATCGTGAACATCTAATCCGATCATATGCCCGAGGCCGTGTGGGAAAAACAAGGCATGTGCACCTTCTTGTACTGCTTCTTCCGTATCTCCTTTCATCAAGCCCAGGTCTTTTAAGCCATTCACTATATTTTTGGCAGCATTCAGATGAACTTCCCGGTAAGAAATTCCCGGCTTCAGCGACTCGATGGCCTGGACTTCCGTATCCAGCACGATCTGGTAGATCTCCTTTTGCTGCCTGGAGAAACTTTTGCTAACCGGGCAGGTCCGGGTAATGTCTCCGGCATATTGCATGCGGGAAGCAGCTCCGAAATCACCCAGCAGCAGCTGTCCTTCCAGCAAAGTATTGTGGTAATGGTGGTTGTGGAGGGTCTGTCCATTGACGGTCAGAATGGCTGTGTAAGCCAGTTGACAGTCTTCGGCAGAAGCGATTTCATGGAGTACTCCGACCATATCAGCCTCTTTAAGGCCCGGCTTCGAGCGTTGCATGACTGCTTCGTGCATGCGGCCACTTAAGGTAACGGCCTTTGACATTTCCTCGATTTCTTCCGGTCCTTTTATCTCTCTTTGTTCGATGATCTTTTTGACCAGATCTAGGGACATACCTTGTTCTACCTGCTCAAGTGTTTGATTCAACAATTGACCCAGGCGAATTTTATTTAGGGAACGATAAGGCGGAAGATAATGGATCTTTTGTCCTTTTTGCTGAGCGGCCTGGATGATCTGACCTAAGTTAGCAAAAGAACTGGTATCATTGATACCGACTTTTTCTGCTAGTTCAGGCATAGAATGCTGAGGGCCCATCCACACGATGTGGTCGATGGTGGGGTTATCTCCAAAAAGGATCGCTTTGCGCTGACTACAGTCTAAAACCAGGGCCAGGTGAGGCATATTTAATCCGGCATAGTATAGAAAGGTGCTGTCTTGTCGGAAGGGATAGTAGTTATCTTCATAATTGACGGGGCTGTTTTCATTGCCCAGGATCAGCAGCAGGTCATTATCATATTTTTCCATTAATTGCTGCCGTCTTTGAGCGTAGATACCGGCGTTAAACAGATACAGAGGAGACATAAGATGGTTTTTGTTTATTTAAAGTTGAATAAGAAACCTGGCGGCGAATTGATTATATCAATCTTTGGTAAGGGCGATAAAAATATTCAAGACCAGGTTCAGCCTATAAATAAACAAAAAAAACTATTTTCTCTTATTGATCTCGTCTCTAATTTCTGCTGCTCGCTCATAATTTTCGTCGGCCAATGCTTTTTCAAGTAATTCCTCTAGTTTGTTGACAGGCATGGAGGAAAGAGACACCGGCTTTGAAGGAGAGGGCTGAGGTTCTTCTTCCCGGCTACCACCTTGCCAGGACACCCCTGCTTTTTCTAAAATAAACTCATAGGTAGCAATAGGACAGCCAAATCGAACGGCCAGAGCCAGGGCGTCGCTTGTACGAGAGTCGATCTCAATGGTGTCGCCATGAGCGTCTATGCACATTAAGGTAGCAAAGAAAATCCCGTCTCGCAGGTCTGAAATGACGACTTCCTGTAATTTAATGCCGATTTGTTCGAGGGTATTTTTAAAGAGGTCATGTGTCAGGGGACGGTTTGGGTTAACTCCCTCAATTGCCACTGCAATGGCTTGCGCCTCAAATGCCCCTATAACCACTGGCAAACGTCGGTTTCCACCCTCTTCCTTCAACAGGACAATGTAACTTCCCTGTTGGGCATCGTTCTGCGCCAGCGCCATGATATTTATCGGAAGTTTTCGCATTTTTCTTTTCTTTTAAAGGAAACAATTTAGAAGTAAACCTCCAAATCTATCTTATTAATTATTTCCACAGGCCAAAAGTTGAGCTAATTACTAAGAATTATACTTTTTATGCCATTTTTTCCTAAAACCATGTTAAAGGGGGGTATAATCTCTTATCCTTCAAAAGCTTTTTTCTATACTAATGAAATTTCCAATGCACTTTTACACCTTTCACTGTTACACCTTATAAACTAAATTATTCAAAAATGAAAAGAAGCTTTTTACTATTACTGGCAATGCTTTGGTTCGGTACAGGAATGTCACAAACAGACATTCAGTTAATCCGTTTCCCAGCTTTGAGCCCGGATGGAGCACAGCTGGCTTTCTCTTACCAGGGAGATATCTGGACAGCCACGGCTAATGGCGACCAGGCCCGCCGATTGACCATCCACGAAAGTTATGAGCATAGTCCTCAGTGGAGCCCGGATGGTACACAATTGCTATTTGGATCCAATCGATATGGCAACAGCGATCTTTTTGTCATGAACGCCAAGGGGAGCACTCCACAGCGGCTGACCTACTTTTCGGGAAGTGACGGGGCCGCTAAATGGATAGATTCAGAAACCATCGTTTTTAATACAAGAAGGTCCTTTGCAGAGGTAGAAAGAGAACAGGAGTTTTATCAGGTCTCTACAAATGGTGGAACGCCATTCCGTACGTTGGATGCCTTAGGCCTCTCCCCGGCATATTCTCCCGACGGGCGCTATTTGGCTTTCGTTAAGGGCAACTGCCGAGTCGACCGTGAAGCTTACCGAGGGCCGGCCAACCGAAATATCTGGATTTACGATACACAGAATAAGACCTATACTCAAATCACTGATTTTGAGGGGCAGGATATCATGCCCGATTGGGGTGCCGGCAATGAGTTATTCTTTTTAAGCGCCCAGAATGGACGATACAATATTTACGCTGTCAAGATCAATAACGGCTCAGCAGCCGATGCTCCTAAAGCCATCACCAGTTTCAAGGACGAAGGCATCCGGTACTTTGATGTGAGCGCCAATGGGCAAAAAATAGCCTTCGAGCGTTTGACCGGAATTTTTACCATGAATGCGGACGGCAGGGGCCGTGCACAAGAAGTAAAGGTAGATCTGACGGGCGACTATCGTTTCGACCCGGTCGAAAAGATGACCATGCGCAGTAATGCCCGCGAATATGAAATTTCTCCTAGTGAGAAGTTTGTAGCCCTTGGTATCCGAGGCGATATTTACCTCATGCCGGAAGATCCCGAAAAATCCCGGGCGGCAAGTTTGGATGCTCACCCGGCCAGAGATGAAGAAATTACCTTTTTGAATGATTCTACGATCCTTTTTGTTTCCGACCGCAATGGAAATAACGACATCTTTATGCTGCGGTCTGCTGATCCAAATGAATCCGGCTTGTATAAAACCTTTAAAAAAGAGGTAAAAGCCTTAACTAATACGAGTGTAGAAGAAAATAATCTGGCACTTTCTCCGGATGGGAAAAAACTGGCTTATTCCAGAGGGAGAGGACAATTGGTGGTAGCGGATATTTCTTCAGACGGCGTGCTTAGCAATGAAAAAATACTCCATGATGGCTGGGAAAGCCCCAATAACGTCAGCTGGAGTCCGGATAGTAAATGGTTGGCTTACGATCAGCCCAATCTGGATTTTAATCGGGAAGTATACATTCATGCTGCAGATAACAGTAGCAAGCCTGTGAATATCAGCATGCATCCCCGCACCGATTCGGACCCCGTATGGAGTGCCGACGGCAGCAAGCTGGGTTTTATTTCTAATCGCAATGCTCAGAATAACGATATCTGGTTCGTATGGCTAAAAAAAGAGGATTGGGAAAAAACGCGCAGAGACTGGGAAGAAGATGAGGAAGAGGCTCTTGCAAAAAAGAATGGAAAAGAAGAAAAAGTGGTCGTGGAGATTGATTTTGAAGACATTCACGAGCGCCTGGAACAAGTAACTCGCTTACCAGGCAACGAGGATAATCTGTTGATCTCTCTGGATGGGGAAACTTTTTATTTTACGAGTAACAGCGGAAGCCGTCTGGGCTCGGAAGGGCCTCCTTCTTTTTACAGCATCCACTGGGACGGTTCTAAGCAGCAAGAGATCATAGCCCGTAAAAGTATGTTTAATCTGAAATGGGATAAGGATGGTAAAAACGTGTATTATAGTGCAGGAGGCCGATTGAATAAATTGTCCTTGTCGAAGAAGCGCTCCGAGGCTTTATCCTTTGAGGCCCGGATGGAACTGGATCATATGGCAGAGCGGGCCCAGATCTTTGACGATGCCTGGAGGGCACTCAGTGCCGGATTTTATGACCCTCAATTCCACGGACAAGATTGGGATAAACTCAGAACCAGATATCGTCCACGTGCTCTGGCGGCTTCTACTTCCCAAGATTTCAGGGATATGTTCAATGATATGCTTGGACAGCTGAATGCGAGCCATATGGGAATGTCCGGATCAGACCCGGAAGAAACCCAAAGAGACCGATCTGGTTTGCTGGGTATTGAAGTCATGCCTTCTGCAGATGGCTTGAAGGTAGAAAGAGTCGTTCCCGGCACACCGGCTGACCGAACAGACAGCAAGCTTGAAGAAGGCTCCGTTATTCTGGCTGTTAATGGGACTTCTTTGACGCCCTCCACTAATTTGTACGAGCTTTTAGAAGGGCAAGCCAACGAACGTGTGCTGTTAAATCTGCGAACCCCGGCCGGCGAAGAAACGGAATTGACCATTCGCCCGACCACCAGTATAAGAGGAGACTTGTACGAAAACTGGGTGCAAACCCGCAAAGATTTAACCGAAAAGTATTCCAACGGCCGCTTAGGCTATGTCCATATTCAGGGAATGAACTGGCCCAGCTTCGAACGCTTTGAGCGGGAATTGACGGCCAGCGGCCTGGGTAAAGAAGGCATCGTGATCGATGTTCGCTTTAATGGAGGTGGTTGGACGACTGATATGCTGATGACCGTGCTGAACGTTCGTCAGCATTCCTATACGATTCCACGTGGTGCAGCCTCTGATCTGGACAAGGAGAATAAAAAGTTCACAGAGCATTATCCTTTTGGAGAGCGCTTACCGCTTTCTTCCTGGACGAGGCCTTCCGTAGCTTTGTGCAATCATACAAGCTACTCCAATGCAGAGATCTTTTCTCATGCTTACAAGACCCTTGACCTTGGGACTTTAGTGGGTGAACCAACCTTCGGTGCGGTTATTTCTACGGGCAGTCATAGCTTGAAGGATGGCTCCAGGGTGAGAATGCCATATCGAGCCTGGTACGTTAAGGCCACAGGCGAGAACATGGAACACGGCCCGGCGGTGCCGGACGTAATAGTCAAGAACGGTCCGGAAAGCAAGGCTAAGGGGGAAGATCCGCAGTTGAAAAAAGCGGTGGAGGTGTTGTTACAGCAACTGGATGGAGTATACAAAGAGGAAGAATAAGAAAAAGAGGTGCCGCCCAGGCGGCACCTCTTTTTCTTTTATAAAAAACCATTCGCTTTAGACTGCTCCTTCAATATCTGAAGAATAATCGTCTCCAAACTATTTTCATTATAATTTTCTCCGTAACTGATCTGAAGAAAATCTTCTACTTTTTCAGTATATAATTGGATGGCATCTTTGATGACTCTTCTTTTGTATTGGAACTCAATCACTTTTTTTCTCAGGTTAGCAGGAGACATCTCCTGGTAGGAACTGGGGAGAAAATTTTGTTTAAGCTCAGGTAATTGGTCACCATTTTCTCCGAATAAATCTATGAGGTCGGTGAAGCCAAAATTGGAAGTATTATTGATGAGTAGCAGGATCCGGTCCCGATAGAAAATATTACCCATTTTTTTGATGGCATTATCGGACAGGTTCATTCTGGTATGATGTTGATCAGCATCCGGGCCGTAGGGGACGAGGGTATTCTTATATTGACGATAGAGGTCGGCAATCTTTACGTCATAAGGGGTGTCCATTTGGTCCGTTGATTGATTTTGCTGCATATTGGCGTAGATTCCCTGGCTGAGATCGGCAGCGTCTTTCCACAAATGGGTGATTCCGGCCTGGAAGTCACCACAATAAACCGTATTTACAAGGATATTTTTTTCCTTCAAAACAGAGCAGACTTGCCGGTAATCCAGAGGCCCCTGATCGAAAGCTTCGTTTCCGGCAATGATGATTACTTTTAGGTCTTTTTCCTGTTCGGACCAGTTGAGGCTGTCGATGGCCATTTGGAGGGCTTCGGCACAGTGTTCCTGGCTGCCCATGGCCTGTAAGTTAAAGAGGCGTTCAGCCAGGAAGTCGAGATTTGTAACCAGGGGAGATTCGAGCTTGACGGCTTTGTGTTGCTCATATTCCAGGCCGCCGAAAGAAATGAGGCCAATTTCGAGGGTAGGGGTTTGGCCATCTTTTTTAAGCTGGCTGAGGAAGTTGGCCATTTTCCATAATTGTCCCTGAGCCTGGGCGATCAGTTGATCCATACTGCCGCTCACATCGATTAGGAGGGCCACCTGGATTTTGACTTCATCGATGTTCTTACTTTGATTTAGTTCTTTTTGAGCAGGGAGCCAGACCGAGCCCAAGAGGCAAAGAAAGCAGACGGCAATTTTGATGGAGTTCATTGGCTATTGGATTTTGGTGTATCCTTGGTCAATCGATCTCAAACAAAGTTCCTTCTCGTCCGGGAGGAACTACTCCGAGGTGTTTATAAGCCTTAGATGTGGCTTCTCGTCCTCTTGGCGTGCGTTGTAAAAAACCTTCCATTATCAGAAAAGGCTCGTGCACCTCTTCGATGGTCCCGGCCTCCTCGCCGACAGCCGTGGCGATGGTCGTGATGCCCACCGGACCACCCTTAAATTTGTGGATGATAGCCGAGAGAATCTTATTGTCCATTTCGTCCAAACCGTACTCATCGACATTGAGGGCCGACAAGCCTATCTTAGCTATTTCCTGATCGATGGTCCCATTCCCTTTAATCTGCGCAAAATCTCTGACCCGGCGCAGCAAGGCATTGGCGATACGGGGTGTTCCTCTGCTTCTTCTGGCTATTTCAACAGCCCCATTTTGTGTAATAGGGACATTCAATATCTCCGCTGATCTTTTGATAATCCTGACGAGTACATTGGCATTGTAATAATCCAGATGGCAGTTGATCCCAAATCGGGCCCTCATAGGCGCGGTGAGCAGCCCCATTCGCGTTGTAGCTCCCACCAGGGTAAAGGGCTCGAGGGTGATCTGGATGCTGCGGGCATTGGGCCCGGAATCGATCATAATATCAATCCGGTAATCCTCCATAGCAGAATAAAGATATTCTTCCACAACAGTGTTCAGCCGATGGATCTCATCGATGAACAGCACATCTCCTTCATCTAGGTTGGTCAGGAGGCCGGCCAGGTCACCGGGTTTTTCCAAAACGGGCCCGGAGGTCATTTTGAGATCCGCTTCCAGTTCATGGGCGATGATGTGAGAGAGCGTGGTTTTACCGAGGCCGGGAGGTCCATGCAGTAAAACATGGTCCAGAGATTCTCCCCTTTGCCTGGCAGCCTGGATGAACACCATCAGGTTTTCCACTATCTTAGGCTGGCCGTAAAACTCAGACATGGCCTTTGGCCGCAGGGTCTTTTCCACTTCCTGCTCCTGTTGACTCAGCTGCACTTTTCTTGGATCCAAATTAGGATTTTGATTCATATGAAATGCTTTACAAGCGTATTATCGGGTGTTTTTTTTATTTATGCCAATTCTGTGGAGAATTTCGCTAAAATATACCATAGTCTGGGGCGTATAAATAGCTAATTTTTAAGCAAATCCATAATAAATTACTACATTTGTCGGGCTTAAAAAAATTCAAGAAAACATAAAACAATATAACAAAATGAGTGGATCTAAAGTAACCATTACAAATGGAAAGTTACATGTTCCTAATGACCCTATCATTCCCTTTATTGAGGGGGACGGTATCGGCCCGGATATTTGGGCAGCTTCGGTAAGAGTTTTTGATGCAGCTGTGGAAAAAGCATATGGAGGACAAAAGAAAATCCATTGGCAGGAGGTTTTGTGTGGTCAAAAAGCTTTTGATCAAACTGGTGAGTGGTTACCTGAAGAAACGCTGGAAGCTATTAAGGAATATTTGATTGCTATTAAAGGTCCTTTGACAACGCCGGTTGGTGGTGGTATCCGCTCTTTGAACGTAGCCCTTCGTCAAAAACTAGATCTATTCGCTTGTGTACGCCCGGTGCGTTATTTCGACGGAGTGCCTTCTCCAGTAAAAAAGCCTGAGTTGGTTGATATGGTGATCTTCCGTGAGAACACTGAGGACATCTATGCCGGTATTGAATACCTGAACGGCACAGAGGAAGTAGAGAAATTGAAAAAATTCCTGATCGACGAAATGGGCGTTACCCAGATCCGCTTCCCGGATACGGTTTCTTTAGGCATCAAGCCTGTTTCTATAGAAGGAACGGAGCGTTTGGTTCGTTCATCTATCGATTATGCATTGGATAATGGATTGCCTTCAGTAACACTGGTTCATAAGGGGAACATCATGAAGTTTACCGAAGGAAAATTCAAGGAATGGGGATATGCCCTGGCTGAGCGTGAATATGGAGATAAGGTATTTACCTGGGCACAGTACGATCGGATCGCTGCTGAACAAGGTAAAGATGCTGCCAACAAAGCACAGGAAGCCGCTCTGGCTAAAGGGGCTCTGCTCATCAAGGATGCCATTGCAGATGCATTCTTACAGCAGATCCTGACTCGCCCTGCAGAATATTCCGTTATCGCTACTTTGAACCTGAATGGCGACTATATTTCGGATGCTTTGGCTGCCAATGTAGGTGGTATCGGTATCGCTCCCGGAGCGAACATCAACTATACGACCGGACGGGCAATCTTCGAGGCTACTCACGGTACTGCTCCTAAATATACTGGACTGGACAAAGTGAATCCTAGCTCTGTGATCCTTTCCGGAGAGATGATGTTCCGCTACATGGGCTGGAAAGAAGCGGCTGACCTGATCGTAAAAGGGGTAGAAGGAGCCATCGGCAACAAACGTGTTACATATGATTTCCACCGCCTGATGGAAGGAGCTACTTTGCTGAAGTGCTCTGAATTCGGTACCGAGATCATTAATAATATGTAGGAAAAACCGGATGATCGATATAAGAAGGCCTGCACCGCTACTGCGGTGCAGGCCTTCTTATATCAATCTGTAACGATCATCAGCTTAATCGTCTTCTTCTCTGCTCCGTTTAATAGCTGCAAAAAATACAAGCCGCTACTCAACTGTTCTTGGGGGAGTTCAATCATGAGCTGAGTTTCTGCTTCTACTTCTTCCCTGATCCCCCTCAGGATAATTCTGCCGCAAATATCACTGATGATGTAATCAAAAGACTGAACGGACTCTCCAACTTCTATGTACAATTGGTCTCGGACGGGATTGGGATATACTTTGAATTCCGGATCGGAAGGATCGGTCGGTTGGAAGTTTTCAAAGGCCCTACAGGTAGAAGACTTTTTGAAGTCCTTATATGACAAAAATACTTCCCCGGGAGCAATTCGCCCTTTCACATAACCATTTTCTACTGTCAGCCAATTGACCCCACAAATGGATATCCAGTACTCTATGTCCTCTGTTTGGTCCGGATTATAAGCGTCATGAAGGGCCAGGATCAATTGCTGACCAACATTAAACTGCCCCACATACTCACCGCAATCAGCTCCATTCCCGCTTTTTACAAAAATGACGGACCGATCATCCGTGCCGTACAAGCGCTCTGCAACCGCCACTTCCATGCCTCGGTTAGTAATTTTGATAACTGTTCCGTATAGAATCAGGTCGTGGTAAATGGTGTCTGAATACTGGATAGTTTCACAGAAGGTTTCAATATAGACACAAGAGCAGGCTTCCAGCCGCTTAAAAGTAAAAAGGGAAAGAATGAAAAAGAAGAGTAGGGATCTCAACATAGCTTTTTTCTTTTGTTAGACAGCTAATGATGAGAAAAAGGTTGGTTTAAAAATAAAAAAAAGAGGTGCCGCAGCTGCGGCACCTCTTTTTTTATTTTTTGATGAACTTCTGAGTTCTGCGCCCCAGTTCCGTATCAATTCTTATGTAATAAACCCCAGCAGCTAATTTGCTCAAATCATAGTCAAATTTACCTTGCTGCAGTTGTTCGTATCCGCGATAGAATAAAGCGCGGCCCGTCTGGTCAAAAATATTGACGTGTACATTTTCGGAAACCTCCGTCAGTCCTATTTCCAATTGAAGCAGATCTTCAACAGGGTTGGGATATAAAGAGATTGTATTTTCAGTAGGCAGTGTTTCTTCTGCTGAAGTCGACATACTGATGGCCGGCATGCTCAGGTCAGGATTGTCTCCAATAGAAAGTCGGACTATCGGAACGATGTCTCTTCCAAAGCCCAGTGTACTGAAGCTCGGCGCGTCAGGCTGGCCAACTTCCAGAGCCGCAAAGTATCTGGGAGATTGCAAGGAGTCAGAAACGAACCAGGTAGCGTTGTAGTCGAATTCATCGGATCCAAACATGAACATTGGCTGCTCATTTTCTGTAAAGTACTGGATCATGGCAATGTAATGCTTGCCGTCCTTAAGGGCGACCCCATTTCCGGAAACATCGATCGGTACTCTAATAATGTTCCCAACCTCAGAACCGTCAAATTTGTAACTGTTGAAGGCAATCGGGAAGTCTCCATATTCATCCGGATTAGCTTCCAGGTCACCATTAGTATCTCCATCCCACTCATACAACAGAGTGGTTACTTCCTGGCCTATCAATTCATCAGGGTTTTCTATGGCAAAGCCAATGGTACGGGCGTAGTATCCATTTCCATTAGGCATGTAGAAGACATTCCCCCAGGTGTAGCTGTTGTCGTCCTGAGGAGCGATCAGCCTTAAGTTGGTACCGGTTTCTTTAGAGAATAAAGTGTCAAGAACCAGGAAGTCAAAGGTCGAAACGTTGTTACTTGGAACCAGGTCATCGCCTCCAGTGAAGGAAACGCTATAGGTTCCGGTATATTGAGCGAGTTCTCCCGCAATGGCACTGCCCATCAGTTGATCTGGGAATATGTTGTTTTCTGCTAGCGAGTCCGATACGACACTTCCGTAATTAATGGTACTACTATATACTTCACTTCCGGAAAGGTCATTTCGGATGCTTAAGTTCAGTTGAACATTTTCCGCGGTGGCTGCACCGTCGTTTTGGATATCCGCGAGGAAAGAAGCATCATCCACCTGGCTCATTGGCGTAATACGATTAGGATAATAAGCCAGGAAGTTGTCATTGACTTTCATGTCAAAGGCCGGACGTGAACTGATCTTCACATCATCAATCACCCAAAAGTAAAAGTCGCCTGCCCAGGTGAATTTGATCTTCACTTCTGACTGTCCGATAATGGCATTCGGCAACGGGAAAGAATCAACTCCATTGTAGAGCCCGTTAACAGGGATTTCTTCAGTCGCATCAATAGGCGCACTCCAGGTATTTCCATCATCAATACTATAGGAAATAGAGGTCAGAATCTGATCGCCTGTCAAAGGGTTGATTGGAGCGTTGTTGTCCTCATTTAATTTCCTGACCAGCTGATAAAAAGAGATCAAAACACCGTTGTTAACACCGGATAGGTCAATCGTCGGAGAGATTAACTCACTAAAATAAGTAGGATAAGGTTGATCGGGAATATTACCAATCGTTCCTTTAGAGGTCAGGTAATCAGCATTAAATACTGCCGCACCGTTAGCTGCGGTTTCTGATAGAGACGCTGCTTCCGGGAAGATCAATGCTCCATCACCAACCCATCCGATCTGATCCCATTTCCAAAGACCACCGCAGTTGCCGGATTTTTGATAGGTAAAGGAATCATCCCCCAGGCTAATGGTCAGTGTCTGCCCGCTAAGCGCGTAGGTAGGGTTTCCAATACCAACGGCTGCTTGCAAATTGTCGAAACTAGCCTGGCTGGTGCTCATGCTGGCATAATATATGGTAACCGTATCACTGTTTTCGGCTTTGACCGTTTGGTCCATTAAATTCAATGTTTCTCCAGTTAAATTACTGGTAAACGTTCCATTACTAGCAGAGTATTTACCTTGAACATACAAACGGTCAGAACCTGCAGAATAACTTGCATGGTAGAATTCATCTGTTCCTACCGAAAATACACCGTCAACGCCAGTAACTTCACTTCCGTTAACAATGGCGCGGGTAAGCGTCCATTCACCGATCAAGCCTCCGGAGTAAGTACCACACGAATTCGATTTTACAGTCCAACCCGAAAATCCATTGCTGAAATCGTCAGACCAAAGAACGTCTTGTGCCTTTGTTTGGAGGAAAAGCCCGATAAGTAAAAAAAATAGTAAGCCTTTTTTCATAGAAGCCCTTTATTTGAGATTATTAAAAAATCGAGAACCTAAATTATTTTATTTTAAGGGACTGTCGACAGCTCCTTAAAATAATGTCCGGTAAAGCTAGATCATTGCTGCCAGACTCGAAAGTATTCTATTCAATAAAAATTGTCAGTTGAATGATATATTTCGGTATATAAGCAAGGATTTTTAATACGAAAGCCAAATTTCAGAAATATTAGGCGGGAATAGAAATATTTTTTAAAAAAAAGGGGCTGTCTCATCCGCCTCAAACGGATTCACCAGCCAATTATATTTTTTTAAGGGATGCTTTTTAGAACCCGGACGGACTCTAAAAAACATCCCTTAAAAAGGATCATATGGGATAGCCCCCTTTTTTTACTTAGGCGGAAAAAGAGGAGCCGCAGCCGCAGGTTTCGTCGGCATTGGGATTATTGAATGCAAAGCCTCGGTTATTCAAGCCATCTTGCCAGTCGATCTCCATCCCGATCAAATAAATGGCATGGGCTTTTTGCATGATGACTTTTAGGCCGGCGATTTTATATGTTTCATCATTATCTTTTTGCTCGTCAAATCCCAGAATATATGAAAAACCTGAGCAACCTCCTCCCTTAACACCAACCCGCAGGCCGTACTCCTCCGGAATACCCTGCTCTGAACGGATGCGGTTCAGTTCCCTGACTGCTCCTTCCGTCAGGCTAATGGGTTGTACATCTTTATTCGTAATCGTACTCATTCAACAATTGCTTTTGCTTTTTGCGAAATTAAGAAAAATATTTAACCCATAAACAAATGAAGGACATCATTAGTTTGGGTTTGTATAAAAAGTCCTTCGGCCTTTTGCCTCGCTATTAATTTATCTTTGAGAGGTTTTGAAGAAGAAAAACGAAGTTTTTCTTCTTCAAAACCTCTCAAAACAGAATTATTTAGGATGTATGAAAACGAGGAACGAGTTTTCATATATCCCCAAAAGATTTTCTTATTTTCGTGCACCAAAAAAAATAACAATATGCCAATTTGGTTGCAAGTCATCCTAGATATCGTACAATTAACCATCCCCGGCCTGATCGTTTACTTTACGGTTCGGACCATGCTTAAGCAGTATTTTTCCAATCAACAGAACACGGAAATCAGGAAACTGCAAAAAGGAAAGCAAGAACATACGCTTCCTTTACGCTTACAGGCTTATGAGCGCTTGTCTTTGTTTTGCGAGAGGATTTCTCTATCCGGACTCATTTTGCGCACTCGCCAGGAAGGCATGAACGCTGCTCAGTTACGAATGGCTCTGCTGCTGGCGATCCAGCACGAATTTGAACACAATATTACCCAGCAGGTGTATGTATCGGATCAGCTTTGGCAGATCATCAAAATTGCCAGAGATGATGCAGTCCAGGTGATCACTCAGGCTTGCGAGGCAGTTGATCTGAAAGGAGATGCTATTAAACTGGCCGAAGCCATTTTTCATTTGGAAAGTCAGCGCGAAATGTCAGCCTCCGAAAAAGCCCTGATCGCCATTAAGAAAGAAGCCGGCTTGTTGTTTGGATAGAAATGGTTATTTTGTTTGCGAACAAAATAATGCTTAGCGATGAATTTCAACAGACGTTCCTTCCTCCAAAAGTTTACGGGTCTGAGTGCGGGCCTTAGTTTACCGTTTTTTAATACCGCAGCGGGAAAAAGCTTACTAAAATCCCTCGAAAATGCTGAAAACAGATCGCTGGATGAACTAGTGCAGGACGAAACCTTTTGGTACCAGATCAAACAAGCCTATACGGTATCACCCTCTATCGTCAATCTCAATAATGGAGGCGTTTGCCCGCAGCCCCGGGTTGTGCAGGAAGCAGTAGAGCGTTATAATCGACTCAGCAACGAAGCACCTTCTTATTATATGTGGCGCATCCTGGATCAAGGCAGAGAACCTCTGAGAGCGAAACTGGCTGACTTAGCCGGTTGCTCTCCGGATGAACTGGCCATTAACAGGAATTCTTCTGAGGCACTTGAAACGGCTATCTTCGGCCTCCGCCTGAAAGCCGGCGACGAAGTCGTACTGACCAAACAGGATTATCCGAACATGATCAATGCCTGGAAACAGCGAGAGCACCGGGATGGAGTAGTCCTGAAGTGGCTCAACTTTGAATTCCCGATTGAGGACGATCAATTTATCGTCGATCGCTTCGTAGAGGCTTTTACGGATAAAACCAAGGTAGTACATATCACTCATCTCATCAATTGGATCGGTCAGCTGCTCCCCGCCCGTGCTATAGCTGACGAAGCGCGTAAAAGGGGAATTGAAGTGCTCATTGACGCCGCTCATTCTTTTGCACATCTGGATTATAATATTCCCGACCTGGGGGGCGATTACTATGGTACCAGCCTGCATAAATGGCTGTGTGCTCCCTTTGGTAGTGGACTGCTGTATGTCCGCCAGGAGAAAATAAAAAATCTGTACCCACTTTTTGCCGCTCCGGAAGTAGAAAGCGACGATATCCGGAAATTTGAACACCTGGGTACCCGCTCTTTCGCCATCGAACAGGCCATCGGACAAGCCGTTGACTTTCACCATATGATCGGCTCGGAAAGAAAACAGGCGCGCCTGCATTACCTCAAAAATTACTGGATCGACCAGGTCAAGGATCTGCCCGGAGTAAAAATCCATACTTCTCAAAATCTTAAATATTCCTGCGCCATCGCCGTTTTCTCCATCGATGACAAAACCCCGGGAGAGGTGGCCAATCATCTTTTCCGGAATTATAAAGTACATACGGTTGGCATCAATTGGGAAAATATCCATGGCGTGCGTGTGACGCCGAATGTGTATACGACCACTAGAGATTTGGATGTATTGGTGAAAGGGATTAAGAGTATGGTTTGAACCGCGGATTTGCACGGATTAGACAGATAGCACAGAAAGGATTTTTTGTCGGTGACAAAAAATCTATTCGGTGGAATCCGCAGAATTCCCGCAAATCTGCGGTTTATACAATTACAATAACATTTAATCAAATCAATATGCAAAAAACAATATTCGCCTTCCTCCTTTTTGTACTCCCCATATTAGTCTATGCCCAAGTGGATATTCAGGCATTAGATGCCTACTTCGCCAAAGCCCAAAAAGACTGGGGGATTCCGGGTATGGCAGTGGGGATTATCAAAGATGGGGAGGTCGTCCTGGCGAAAGGATATGGGGTTTTGGAAGAAGGTAAAGATCAAGCGGTTGACGGTAATTCCCTTTTTGCCATCGCCTCCAACACCAAAGCCTTTATTTCGGCTTCTCTGGCCAGGCTTGTGGATGAAGGAAAGCTCAACTGGGATGATCCGGTAATCGAGCATTTGCCTTATTTCCGCATGTATGATGATTACGCGACGCAACACACCACCGTACGCGACTTGCTCTGCCACAGGGCTGGATTAGGAACCTACAGCGGAGATGTGATCTGGTACAAAAGCAATTACAGTGGAGAAGAAGTCGCGAGCAGGGTAGATGAAGTTCCGCAGGCTTATGATTTCAGAGCAGGCTACGGCTATTCCAATCTGATGTTTATTACGGCGGGGGAAGTCATTCGGGTCATTTCCGGAAAATCCTGGGATGAATATGCTAAAGAGCACTTCCTTGCGCCCTTAGGTATGGATCGTACTGTTACCTCTA
This sequence comes from Bacteroidia bacterium, assembly GCA_030430845.1. GTDB lineage: Bacteria > Bacteroidota > Bacteroidia > Chitinophagales > Saprospiraceae > JANQPA01. The sequence continues at coordinate 23,651 of JAUIKE010000125.1, forward strand.
CTAATGATCTGAAAGAAATGAGTAATGTGGCTACTCCGCACAAGCCTCTGAATGGCAATAATAAGCCGATTGCCTGGACTAACTGGGACAATATGGGAGCCGCCGGAGGGATCATTTCTTCAGCGAATGACATGCTAAAATGGATCCAGCTTCAAATAGATGGAGGACAAAAAGAAGGAAAACAATTTTTTAGCCGCAACCGGCAGATCGATTTCTGGACGCCGCATAATAGCTATCGACTAAGCGACGGTGCCCGGAACACCTATCCGGCCCGGAATTTCTCGGGCTACGGCCTTGGCTGGGGCGTATTCGATTATGGCGGGCGCTTTGTAGCCAGTCACAGTGGCGGATACGACGGCATGTATTCCAGGGTCGCCATTATGCCGCAGGAAAAGCTGGGCTTTGTTATTCTAACCAACAGTATGAAAGGCATTTCAAACCCGATGATGTATCACACTTTTGATCAATTCCTGGGCAGGGACAGCAGGGCCTGGAGCGAAGAAGGCCTGGCTAATCAGCAAAGAAGCGACCAGAGTCATCAGCAAAGACTTCGGGCTATCAAAGAAAAAAGAGTGCCGGCCACCAAACCAGATCTGGCCCTGAGTAAGTATACCGGAACCTACCGTTGCGATATGTACGGAGAAATTACGGTGGGCCTTGAACGAGGAAAATTAACCTTAGATTTCAAACCGGCTCCTCAGCTGTCAGCTACCTTGGAGCACTGGCATTACAATACCTTTGAGATCAAATGGAAAGAGGAACATGCCTGGTTTGATTTTGGGACCTTGCAGTTTGTACTCGATAACAATGGCGAGGTAAAGGAATTGAGCTTTGATGTACCGAATTACGACATCTTTTTCCATGAAATTCATGCCAGGAAAACAGGAGAGTGACAAAGATCATTCCTGCTTAGAATAATTGTCACCGTCGGCTTTCAGAGAGGCCCTTATCTTTGAACTGCTTATAAAAAGTTATGCTATAAAAAATTAGTTATCAGGCTATATATTTCAATGGGGGTTAAAAGATTTTGATGATCTTTTAACCCCCAGTTTTTTGTGCATCAGCCAATTCAAGGATTTTTGTAAACACGGCGTCCAGTTTATCGAAAGGGGCATACCCTCTTGTCAGGACATACATTTCAGGTCCAACAGCGGCCACCAGAGTAGGAAAGCCCTGCACGCCGGCCTGATGGGTCATGCCAAATTCTTTCTCCATCAGGGCTGTTGCCTGGCCGCCTTTCATTTGTTCCACAAACACTTTTTTATCCAGTCCAAACAAGGCGGCATATTTTCCATACTCCTCATAATCGTTGGGGTCGATCCCGTCGTAATACACCGCTTTTTGAAGGATGCCGGCAAAGGGAATGGCATTTTCTTTTTGAAACATTTTAAAGGTTGATAAGGCTAAAGAGGGCGGGATAGAGCTGAAAACGGTGCTACCTTCTTCTAAAACCTTGCTTAAAAAAGCTTCTCCAAATTCTACTCCGGTGGTATTTTCTACCGTTTTATGGGCATCCTTTATATAAGCTGCGACCTGACCGATAGGCCCTGCTCGTTCTCCGGTGATCATGCCTCCCGAGAAGATCTCAAAACGCATGTCGTACTTGTATTTTTCATGTAACTTCTGAATCACAGGGGAGAAGCCGTAGCACCAGCCGCAGAGGACATCAAAGAAGTAATAAATATAGATTTGATTATTGTTCATATTTGATTTTTATCCGTCAAAAATTTTAGACTGGCGTTTTGCTTATACATTTTCCACCTTCAGTTGGGAAAAATATAAGCTATACCATGCACCTCTCAACAATTTTGACGCATCTTTATAACAGTTTAAACGCCGGCAAGTTATTTTTGTATCAGCTTTTCTAAAATTTTGTCTTAAATGCGGTTGTCCTTTACCTTCTTCGGCCTATTCTTTCTTTCCTTTTTTTGTACTCTAAAAGCACAGGACACCATTCCTTTGTATGAGCTCCATTTTTCCCAACAGATTGAAGCTGACCTGAAAGCTGGAAAGATCAGAGCCACCAGAGCAGCCTGGCGGTATACCTATATTGGCCGGGAAAAAGAGGCAATAAATGCGAATGATTATGATGTAGAGGACAGATGGGGTTTTGATTCGCTCAGTCCGGAAGCTTTGCTTGATCTAAGCAGGTATCAGGCCTTTGATGCTAAAGGCTATATTTTGAAGCAAGCCGCAGAGCATCAGATCCTG
>JAUIKE010000126.1 GCA_030430845.1 Bacteroidia bacterium
ATTAGGGGTTGTGTAAAAACTCGTTCCTCGTTTTTACCCACCCCAGATAATTTTGTTTTGGAGGTGGTTTAAAGAAAAAAACTTCGTTTTTTTCTTTAAACCACCTCCAAAAAATATATTATTGGTTGTGTGAAAAGGCCGAAGGACTTTTTACACAACCCCTAAACACATAGAACTGATTTAAATACTTTCATGAATCAAGACACAGAACAAGTACGCGAACTTATTGTCAAAGACTTTGAACTGGAGAGTGTAAGAGAGGGCCTTTCCGAGGAAGAACTGTTTGACCTCCTGGCCAACCAGGTAGCTTATATGATTGAACACCAAATCGAAATGCTCCTGAGCCTAATGTATCGTCTTGACATTGACGAAGCAAAAGTGAATTTTGCCCTCTCTCCCTTCTCGCCCGATCCGGCCAATATGGCGATAGCCAAACTGGTTTTGGAACGCCAAAAGCAACGCGTTTTCACGAAAGCCTACTACAAACAGCCACCGCTCGACGACCTAGATGGCCTGGAGTTATGACTTTTGGTGTTGCAGATTAAGTAAATCTAACATAAATTTATAGCGCGGGCCTGGTAGAAAACTTCTACTTCTCGGTGGATGGGTTTTCCTCGTTTTCACCCAAGCCCACACATATAAAAATCATACTTGTATGGAAAATATTCTCTTCATAGAAAAGCAACAATTCCGCCAACCCTGGCTATGGGTATTACTAATTGGCCTTTGTTTACTAACACTTTGGGGCTTTGTCCAACAGGTCATTCTGGGTGTTCCCTGGGGCAACAAGCCTGCTCCTGACGGGCTCCTCATTGTATTTACCATTCTTCCATTTGCACTTCTTTGGTTATTCGGAAGCATGTATCTAAAAACAGAGATTACCAATGAAGAGATACGGATTCAGTTCTTTCCATTTTTCCGCAGAACTTTTAAGTGGCAGGACATTGAAGAGGCCTATGTAAGGCAATACAAACCCATTGCAGAATACGGTGGCTGGGGCGCCCGCTTTAGCCATAAAGGCATTGCCTACAATGTTTCTGGTAACATGGGCTTGCAACTTGTGTTGAAAAAAGGAGGAAAAAGAATTCTGATCGGAACCCAATTGCCGGAAGAATTGGAGCGAGTTTTGAATTTAATACGTCCGTATGTGTAATAAAGATACAGGATGAGCGGTATGCCGCTCATCCTGTATCTTTATTACATAACTAATTGCTGCATCAACAATTTAAAGTCCTTTGCTTCCTGATATTGATAGTCGTTATAGGAAGTAGCCCTAAACCTAAGGTTGTGAACCTGCTCGTTTCTAAGTTCCAATTCGATCATTACATTTCCAAATAACTGGCGAAGCTTACCCTCCTTTTTTACAAAAGGACGTGGTTTGAGATAATGCCGCTGGATGGTTTCCACCCAGGATGCCCGACTGTAGGTACGCGTATCGGATATTTGAGGCCTGTAATCTAGTTCCAGTACCTTTTCCTTTAGAAAATCAAAAAAATGGGTCACATCCCTTTCACTGTACTGGGTTTTGTTAAAATGCACCACAAAGCCTTTACTGGAAGGGGTATCCAAAAAGTCCAGTGCTTCATCAATTTCCTCCGGCGCGACCCTGTAAATGGCGTATTGATCATTCAACCAGTCCTGTAGCCGCCGCCGAATCAGCGTTTTTTTCCAAAATTCAAAATCCTCCTTTTCTGCCTCAGTTCTTTTGATTAGATGGTGCTCAACCGGATTGGATGGTGAACTCTGCTGCGAGCTTTTAAATATTCCTTTTATGTAGTCCCAGAATTCCGGCATGCGATTTTTTTTAGTTAAAACAGTATTGAGGGTTCATAGTTCATAGTTCATGGTTCATGGTTCATGGTTCTTAATGCTGGTTTTAGGTTTTTCTTAATCCCTTTTAAAAAAAGTTAAATATGAAATAAGAAAAGATATTATACGTATAGATAAAGTACAGTGTAACATAAGTAAGTAAATATTCTGTTCGATAATATTAAATGCACAGGCTAACATAGTTTTTTTAATCCCATATTTTTCAAGAAAGAGAGCGTCTGGAAATTAAAACCGATTAAGTATGCGAATTGTGCCTGTTTTGACCATTTGCCTGTTTTTGTTTTTTAATTCTTTTGGGGCCGAGACCCGCCACATTCATCTTCTGAAGATCCTAGATTCCGAAAATACGGATTTTATTATCCGGGAAGCCTGTAACAATATTTCCGCAGATATTGAAAAAGAAATTCAGCTCATGCAGCACTACCTGGATGTATATACAGTTCATGAGCATGAGGTGGTAGGAAGTCATTTCAATCGGGAAGAACTATTGCGTAAAGTAGATTATGAGATGTCCTACCTGGAAGGAGATATCGTGATTGTTGTGTATGTAGGGCATGGGTATCGTTCGGAGCACAAGCAAAGTGCTGCTCCAATGCTGTACCTGAACAATTATGAAGAGTCCGTCGATTTTTTAGAGATCCAACAAATTATACTGGATAAGCGCCCTTCTGTTTTGATGTCCATCGTACTGGCTTGTAACAAAACGCAGACCGACTTTAACAATCCGCCTGACATCATCGCTTACAATGAACCCATCCGGAATATTTCTCTTAAGGCACCCGGAGGGATGGGCATCAAAGAAAGTAAATACAAAGCACTATTTCAGGAAATTCCTCAACGCACGAAATGTATTGACCTTTTCGGAGCAGATAAAGAATATTTAACCTTTATCAGCCAAAACGGCGGTATCTTTTACAATGAAGTCTTTCAGGTGCTACACGATGCCTTTTCCAATGACGAATACATCAGTTGGGATGATATTTGTACGGACATTGAATCCTCCACCATCTCCAAACTTCAGCAGCGAGGCATGGAAGCTCAGAAACCATTATGCCGCTATTATCTAAGTATTCATCCTGTAGAAGTGGGGCATCGGTCCTCCCCCGTTCTGGACAAACAATATCTCAAGCAGCAGCAAAAGGAATTAAAAAAACTTCAGAAGGAACAATTAAGAACGCTCCGGCACCAGCATCGGCAGGAAATGCATACTGCCAGGAAGTCTGATATAAGTCGGGAAAAGCGCAGAGTCTTATCCCTTCAACACAAAGCATCTCTTAAAACTATGAAGGCCCAGCACAAAATTGACCAGATCCGGCTTGAGAAACGATTTGAGTCGATGGGGGGTTCGCAATAAAAGCCAATAAAAAAAGTTGTATAATAGCCATAGATTCTAAGGAGTGGGTTGGCGGATTCGCCAACCCACTCCTTAAAAAATGGTTCTTCTACTTTTTACATCTACAATTAACTATCTATCCATGAAAAAGCTTATTCCTTTTCTTCTACTCCTTTTATGGATTGCAACCCTTGTTTTCCCCGAAGCGTTTGACCAAACCACAGCAAGCAATTCTGCGCAGGTAACCCCTCCTCCAATTGGAGAGGGCGGCCAGGAATTTGGTCCTCAAAAAACCATTCAAGAAATCTATATGTCGGTGGCGGTCCTGATCTTCGGCGTCCTGGTGGTCGCAGCACAAACCATATTATTCTACCGGCAAAAAGCAAATGTGGAGGAAGCTTTTAAATATTTTATTGTCACCCTCATCATTATCGGAGCCTTATTCCTGGTGACAGCCGGGTACGGTAATCAACAAATAGCCCCGATCCTGGGCTTGTTGGGTACCATTGCGGGTTATTTGTTAGGAAAAGCCTTCGATGGGGGCGGACGACGATCTAATTCAACTGAAAAATGAAGTACTGGCTCTTATTTTTCTTTTTAGGAATTACCCATCTGGGATTTGCTCAACCCCGGCAAATGGATTATTTCCACAAAGATCATGGGAGTAATTGGCAAACACTAGATCCCGGTGATCATATTTTGGCCAACAGTGTCCTGATTGGTAACTACCACTCCCGTGCCCGGGTTTCTTTCACCCTGGGCTGGACGGATCGTTTTGAAAAAGAGAATTCCAGTATTTTTTCCCTGGAAGCTTCCTTTGCCTCTACCTTTCAACTCAACAATCGGGACGGATGCTGGATTCGCATCGTCACAGCCTTTAGTAAAAACCAAACCACCGAGGTCGTTTACTTCCTCGAAAAAGGCAATTGCTATGCCATTTACTGGAACATCAAAAAGAGACGCTGGGACATGGCACAGGCCAGTTGTCGCATGGAGGAAAATTGAAAAAAAATAATAAGCAGACGGCCGTCTGTTTATTATTTTTTTTTATTTATAATATTCTTTTTGTTATTTTTGGCCCGAAAGATATTAGAAAGTCTACCCACTTGGCCGATCTACGCGTCGATGCCCACCTTTTTTTGCATTTTTTTGATTCCTTACGAAGCTTTGAGAGCAATTCGTCGTATACCTATTTTGTGTATAAATGTTTCCCGATTTAAAAAAATAACTCAACATTATGAAAAGAGTTGTACTAAACACCTCCTACTGCATTGTTTTTGCGGTACTCCTTTTCTTTAAACCTTTTAATCAATTTTGGAGCACCCAAAAGTCAACAGTAAGTGAGTTGTCCCAAGAACTGAAACTTTCCACCTCCAGCGATCCAGACCTATCGCTGCTAAAGGATTATGAAGAAAGTAGTTTTCGATTGCTGGACACCAGTATCACAGAAAGTATCTGTGCTGGAGATTCCCTATTTTTCAACGATGTCTTTATTAAAGATGCAGGTGAATACAAGGACACCTTGCCTGACATTAATGATATGGACTCCATCATCACCCTCAATCTGGTGGTGAACGACACCTTCTTCACAGAAGTCGCCTTAGAAGTGTGTATGGGAGATACCATCTTCATCAATGACACCCTGCAGTTTTTTTCCGACACCTCCAAATTAGCCGTCTTCCCAACTGTAAACGGCTGTGATTCCACAGTTGCCTATACAGTTACTCAGCGGCCGGAGTCCGGAAAGGTCACAACAGTCGAAATAGAAACCTGCCTGGGCGATTCTGCCTTGTATGAAGGGCAATTCTATAAAAAAGACACCATTCTCCGAATCTTCCAAACCTCAGAAGGTTGTGACTCTGTTATCCAATTGAAAATCATACCATTGGATACTTTCCGTACGGAAGTAATGGAAACCATTTGTGCAGGGGATACCATCATGTTAGGCTCAGAAGAATTCACTACAGATACCGTCTACACGGAGGTGTTCCAGTCAACAGAAGGTTGTGACTCAACGGTTGTATACACGCTGGACGTACTCGATACCTTTAATACCCGGATCGATACGATGTTCTGTAGCGGAGAAATGATCAGGATAGACGAGCATATCATTACAACGGACACCGTGCTGGTGCTCGACACCCTGCGGGCCCTAAATGGATGTGATTCCATCGTCACCCTTTATGCAGAGGCAGTAGAAGAATTAATAACCGACCTGGATGAGCGTCTTTGTATGGGCGATTCCATTGAATACATGGGTGTGTTTTTCAAAACAGATACCATGCTGGTGGATACTTTCGCCTCTGTTATGGGCTGCGATTCTATTGTTAGTTTTAATCTGAATGTGTTAGACACCTTCGTTAACCTTATAGATACTACGATTTGTGCCGGCCAGTCTATCGTCATAGGAGACAGCATTTATACCGAAAGCGCTATGATCACCAGCCAGGTGTTCACACCGAATACCTGTATTACGCTGAACGTCAACCTTACAGTTGCCGACACCTTTAACGTCAGTCTGGACAGCACTGTTTGTGCAGGAGACACGGTACTGCTTGGCAGCATGCCTCTAATGGCTTCCGGAATGTATCGGGATACCCTCCAGACTATCCACGGTTGTGATTCCATTGTAAGTATAAATCTTACGATTTTGGATACCGTTTTAGTCAGCATGGATAGCACCATTTGTATGGGAGATACCATCTTTTTTGGAATGGATACCCTCACAATGACGGGGATTTACGACCAGCCTTTCCCTCGTGCCAATGGTTGTGACTCTACCATCCGTCTTAACCTGACTGTTTTGGAGTCTCCACTGATCCTAATTGATACAACCATTTGCACGGGCGATACCTTGGTGGTAGATGACATCAGATATGATTCAACGGGTGTTTATACACGAGTTTTCACTGCAGCTAACGGCTGTGATTCGACTATAATAGTGGACCTTAAAGTTCAGGATTCCCTCTTCACGGTCATCGACACCGCTCTTTGTTTGGGAGATACACTTGATATTGCTGACATGAGAATTTCCAGCGGAGGTACCTTCATGCAAAGTTACCAATCCGTGGATGGCTGTGATTCACTGGTGACAGTCAATGTTATCCAGAATGACACCTTCTTTTTAGACCTGAATGTGACGCTATGTCCAGGTGACACCCTATTCCTCGTGGATGATACCATTACCATGCCTGGTATTTATTCGGAATTTTTGAGTACCCTGGCAGGATGTGACTCTACGGTTCAGTACAATGTAAGTTTGGGTGATCCGATCACGGTTATGCTGGATTCTACAATTTGTGAAGGTGATACCGTATTTGTTGGGATGGATACCTTGGTAACAAGCGGCATGTATCAAAGTATTTTACCGGCAAGTAATGGATGTGACTCCATCGTAAACCTCGATCTGACGGTACTGGATTCCTTCTATCGCGAGGATGTATTTACCATTTGTCAGGGAGATACCCTTATGTTTAAAGGAGAAATGTATACTGAATCGGGCGTCTTTACCGAAGTATTCACAGCAGCCAACGGCTGTGATTCGACGGAGACTCTCATCGTAAATGTATCTCCTTTGGCCAATGTCATATTGGATACGACCATTTGCGGCACGGATACCGTTTTCCTTGGAACTACTCCTTTAACCATGTCCGGCACTTATACGAACAGGCTTCAAACCGTGGATGGTTGTGATTCACTGGTGACGATCAACCTTACGGTCCTGCCTGCTTACGATATAATGATAGACACGATGATCTGTAGAGGCGATCAAATTTTGCTAGGAGACCAGCCGCTATCATCTACTGGTTTCTACTCACGTACGCTCGAAACAGTGGATGGCTGTGATTCTTTAGTCTCTATCAATTTGAGTGTGATTGACACCTTCCTGATCAAAACAGAAGCGGCTATTTGTGAGGGAGAATCCTATCAATTTGGTGAAGAATTACTCACCGAAACAGGAGTCTACTCCCGCATCCTAAGAGCAGCTACCGGCTGTGACTCTATGTTAGAATTGAGTCTGACAGTTTATGAGAATTTTGACATCTCCCTTGAACAGACGATCTGCGAAGGTGATTCTTTCCTTTTGGGCGATCGTGTACTCAGAGAAAGTGGGCAGTATAGTGAAATGTTCCAGTCAGTCAACGGCTGTGATTCCTTAGTATCTGTTAACTTAGATGTAGCGCCTGCCTACAACGATACGATTCCGATAAGTATTTGTGATAACGAAACCTACATTTTTGGAGGACAATTCATTAATAATCCTGGGTTCTATACGAACACCTTCACCTCGGTGGAAGGCTGTGATTCAACAGTCACTATAAATGTCAGTGTATTGCCTATTTTCTCCAGACAAGTCGACACCACAATCTGTGAAGGAGAAGTCTTCCTATTTGGAGCCCGGGAACTAAGCCGGGCGGGAGAGTATACTGAAACATTCGAGAGTGCAAGCGGATGTGATTCGGTCGTATTCCTAACGCTCAATTTCAGGCCACGAGCCAACTCCTCTCTGTCTGCCACGATTTGTGAAGGAGAAGTTTATGAGTTTGGAGAACGACAACTTAGCGAGGCGGGCGTTTACCAGGAAGCCTTCCCGGGAAGTAACGGTTGTGACTCCATTGTAACATTGAATTTAAGGGTTAATCCGATCTCCAGGTCTAGGATAAGCGAAACCATTTGCCAGGGTGAAACCTATGTATTTGGCGACAGGCAGGTGAGTGAGCCCGGCGTCTATCGGGATACCTTCCTGGCACAAAACGGATGTTTCATTATTCTGGAGTTGCAACTGGAAGTACTGCCTAGTCTGCGAGATACAATACAAGCTACTATTTGTGCCGGCGAATCCTATCCTTTCGGAAATGAGAACTTAACTCAATCAGGCACTTACAGGCAAGATCTGAATAGTACCAGCGGTTGTGATTCGACCATCATATTAGATTTGACGGTTGGCGAAGATATCCTGATCGAAGAAAACGTTGCGATCTGCCCTGGAGACACCTTTAAGCTGGGCCGCCTGAACCTGACCCGAACAGGCACGTATATTGCTTTTCTGCAAAGCTCGACAGGATGTGATTCGACGGTGACCATCAACCTGGACGTTCAGGAAAACATGAATGAAACTATTCAGGTAACTCTTTGTGAAGGCGAAAGTTATCAGTTTGGTGGAGAAATGCTTACGGAACCTGGAACGTATATGGAAACCTTTGCTTCCACCGGTGGCTGTGATTCGACCGTTACGGTGGAGCTCAGCTTTGACCGAATCGACCCAATGGTTACCATAAATGAGCAAGGAGAGATTGAGATAGAGGGATTAGATGATGCCACCTTCGAACTGTTGGATTGCGATGCCGATACGGTGATCAGTATGTCTGATTCTCCTTTCTTCATGCCGATGAGAGATGGGAATTATGCGATCATTGTAACGACAGAGGCCTGTAGAGATACGACGCCTTGTCTCAACTACGTCGCTACCTCAGCCGACGAGGTCTTGTCCACTGAGCTGTTTAAGCTGTTCCCGAACCCGACGAATGATCGCATCACGATTGAAGTAGAAGGCGATTTAAGAGGCCGGTATGATATGCAGATCCTGGATATGCGGGGTAAGCAATTTATGCGAAAAACAGTGCAGTTACTACCGAAGTCGGAAATAGAGGTTAGTCAACTGCCGGCGGGCATGTACTTGATCAACTTAGTAAATCAAGACCATGGAACGGTTCGACTCCGATTCCTGAAAATAGAATAAAAAAAAAGGAAAGCGGCCGACGGCCGCTTTCCTTTTTTTTATTACCATGTTTTTAAATTCAGCTGCTCAAAAGCTTCCTTCTCTAATCTTTCTCGATGGTCAGGATGCGCAATATTGATCAGCATTTTTGCTCTCTTCCTCAAGTTTTGCCCATATAAATTAGCGATACCGTATTCCGTAACGACATATTGAACGTGAGCACGGGTTGTAACCACACCGGCTCCGGGTTTCAGCATGCTTTCAATTCGGCTGATCCCCTTGTTAGTGGCAGAAGGCAGCGCTATGATCGGCTTTCCGCCCTTTGACAAAGAGGCCCCTCTGATAAAGTCCATTTGTCCTCCTACACCCGAGAAGATTCTGGTTCCGATAGAGTCGGCGCATACCTGGCCGGTCAGGTCGATCTCAATAGCGCTGTTGATGGCTGTCACTTTAGGATTTTGGCGTATAACAGCTGTATCGTTGACGTATTCAATATCTAATACCCGGACAATGGGGTTGTCATTGACAAAATCATATAAGCGTTTAGAACCGGTCATAAAACCTGTTACAATATGATGGCGATGCTTTTCTTTATGCTCATTAGTGATCACCCCTTTTTCAAATAGGTCTAAAATACCATCGGAGAACATTTCGGTATGGATTCCCAATTCTTTATGGTCTTTCATAGCCATCAAGGCCGCATTAGGAATAGCCCCAATACCCATTTGCAAAGTAGCTCCATCTTCAACTAAGCTGGCGATGTGCTGACCTATCCTCGTCTCCACGTCATTAGGAGGAGGCACTTCCAGGGTTGGTAAAGGATAATCGACATCCACTACTTTATCGAAGCGACTGATGTGAATATTTCCATCACCCATTGTACGAGGCATGTTAGGGTTAATCTCGGCAATCAGACACTTAGCCGACTGAGCCGCTGCCAATGAGGTATCTACCGATACTCCTAAGGTACAAAACCCGTTACGATCAGGTGGTGAAACCTGGAACATCGCCACATCCAGATCTATGATCCGGCTTTTTAGCAAATAAGGAACCTCTGAAAAAAAGATGGGAATAAAATCAGCCCGACCTTCATTCACAGCTCTCCTGAGGTTTTTCCCCACAAACATATTGTTGACTCTAAAGCTATCACTACATTCTTCTCCAGCATATGGAGCATCTCCTTCCACGTGCATGTGATAAATCTGTACGTCCTTTAATTCGTCGGTCCGCTCCGCCAGTGCTTTCGCTAATACCTGAGGTGTAGCAGCCGCAGTATGCATAAATACATGATGACCAGATTTAATAATACTGACAGCTTCGGCGGGACTAACCGGGGTGTATTTCTTACTTGTTACAGAACTCATATTTCAGTTTTTCTTTTTGTTTTGTTTTCGCGCGTAAAAGTACAGTTCTATTTGCGTTAATCATGAAATTTTTGCCACTAATTCCTATTGACTTTTCTCATCATTTGGTAGAAAGATGCTGTCTTCGCCTTGCTTCGGACAGCCAGGGAAGGTAGAAAAGTTTCAGTACATCAATTCTAAATGTAGGATTATGCTTATATTCCAACAACCTTATTAATCCTACTTTCATGACCGTACGGGCATAGAAGTAGGATTAATAAATTTCTCATTTCCTTACCAAATTCAAATCCATGAAGCTTTTTGACTATAGACTCCTGGGAGCATTCTTAATTCTTTTCGCATTTGGGATAACGGATCTTCCCGCACAGGGTACCCGGCTTTTACGCCAGCCAAGCCTCAGCGATCAACACATCGTTTTTGTATATGCTAATGACCTTTGGATTGTTGATCGGGACGGTGGCGATGCCAAAAGACTAACCACTGATGAAGGAGGAGAATCCTATCCACATTTTTCCCCCGATGGCCAAACGGTAGCCTTTACTGCTCAATATGATGGGAATACGGATGTCTACATCATTCCCACAGAAGGAGGTACCCCTCAGCGGCTCACCTGGCATCCGGGTGCCGATGTAGTGCAGGGTTGGACACCCGATGGAGCTTCGGTTGTGTTCCGTTCCGGACGGGAGGGGCATCCAACCCGACTCAACAGGCTGTATACCATAAAAGTAGATGGAGAATTTCCAGAAGTACTCCCTGCTCCCCGGGCTGCTTTTGGAGAAATATCTCCCAACGGACGCCAGATGGCTTATACGCCTATCACTCTCTGGGATCCGGAATGGCGTAACTATCGGGGTGGCCAGGCTATGCCGATCTGGATTATAGATATGAAAACACTGGCTTTAAAAAGAACTCCACAAGCAGACCGGGAGCGACATACCGACCCCGTCTGGGTTGGAGAAACGGTTTATTTTTTATCTGAAAGAGATTACGCCAACAATATCTGGTCCTTTAACCCTCGTAACGATCAACTCAAACAAATTACCCGGCATAGTGATTTTGACGTAAAAAGCCTCGATGCTCACAAAAATCATATCGTTTATGAACAAGGCGGATACCTTCATCTTCTAAATACGCAGGATGGAAAAACACGGCAACTTGTTATCAATGTCAAAGGAGATATTGACTGGGCCAGGCCAAGATGGGAAAATATAAGGGCAACAGCTCTTTCAAACGCCTCCTTATCTCCTACCGGTAAAAGAGCCTTATTTGAATACCGAGGCGAGATTTTTACGGTACCCAAAGAAAATGGCGATTGGCGCAACCTAACCCAAAGTTCCGCTGCGGCTGACCGCTCCCCGGTATGGTCGCCTGACGGGCAGCAAATAGCCTGGTTCTCTGATCAGTCGGGCGAATACCAGCTTATGATCAGTGATCAGGAAGCTTTGGAAAAACCTCGTTCTATCAGCCTACCCAATCCTACTTTCTATTTCCGCCCAGCCTGGTCACCCAATGGAAAATACATTGCATATACAGATACGGATTTTAATCTTTGGTATGTAAATGTAGAAAGTGGGGAAGCTAAAAAGGTAGATACGGAGCGCTTTGCTCACCCTGACCGATCCCTAAACCCAGAATGGTCGCCTGACAGTAAGTGGATTGCCTACGTACGTCAACTGGATAATCAATTTAAAGTGCTTAAAGTATATAATGTTGAAACCGGCCAGACCTTGCAACTGACGGACGGCATGGCTGACGCCATTAGCCCCGTTTGGGATGCTAACGGAAAATATCTTTACTTTTTAGCTAGTACCAATTATGGATTAAGTACCGGCTGGCTGGACATGAGTTCTTACAATATGCCGGTAACCAGAGGGCTATATCTCATTGTCCTCGATAAAAACGAGCCCTCTCCAGTAGCTCCCCTTAGTGATGAAGAGCCATCAAAGGACGGAGAAAAACCGGAGGATAAGAAAAATGGAGAAGTTACGGTAAATATTGACATGGAAGGAATTCAACAGCGCATTATTGCACTGGATGTCCCCACTCGCAATTATACGGCCCTGCTTTCGGCTCCGGAAGGCCATGTTTTTTATATGGAAAGCATTCCCAACCAAAGTGGCGTCACTTTGCACAAATACAGCTTAAAAGACCGCAAATCCGAAGCTTTTATGGAACGTGTAAACGACGCTAGTATTTCCCATGACCGAAAATCCCTTTTGTATCGCAGCGGATCAAGCTGGGGTATTGCGAAAGCGACAGGAGCGAAGGCCAAAGCAGGAGATGGAAGGCTCAGCATCAATATGCGCCTCAAAATCCATCCGATGGAAGAATGGCAACAGATCTTCCGAGAAGGATGGCGTTATCAAAGAGATTTTCTGTATGTGAATAATGTACATGGCGCGCCCTGGGATAAGGTATATGAGTGGTATCGCCCCTGGGTAGACCACGTCCGGCACCGGTCTGACCTGAACTACATCGTAGATATGGTAGGCGGGGAAGTAGCGGTCGGCCATTCTTATACCAGCGGTGGAGATTATCCAGATATTGACAATGTAAACATTGGATTGCTGGGAGCAGATATTGAGGCTGCCGACGGATATTACCGAATCCTGAAAATCTTAACCGGAGAGAACTGGAACCCCAACTTGAGGGCGCCTCTCTCAGGCCCCGGAATAGATGTTCAGGCAGGGGATTATATCTTAGAAGTAGATGGGCAGCCATTGACAACTGCTGAGAATTTCTTTAGTGCCTTTGAAGCTACGGCCAACCGGCAGGTCAAATTAAGGCTGAATGCTTCGCCCTCAATGGAGGGCTCCCGGGTGGTAACGGTTGTTCCGGTCAGCAATGAACGACAGCTTCGCACCTTTGACTGGGTGGAAGGCAACAGAAGAAAAGTCGATGAGTTGTCGAATGGGCAGCTGGCTTATGTATATGTACCCAATACCGGGAATGGCGGATATACCTATTTCAACCGATATTATTTTTCACAGCAAGACAAAAAAGGAGCTGTGATTGACGAGCGAAATAATGGAGGTGGATCGGCTGCGGATTACATGGTTGACATCATGAATAGAAAACTCCTGGGGTATTTTAACAGCAAGGCAGCTGACCAACGCCCCTGGACGACGCCCATGTCCGGCATTTGGGGGCCCAAGGTGATGATCATCAATGAGCGGGCCGGTTCCGGAGGAGATTTACTGCCTTATATGTTTAAGTTTCTCGATATAGGGCCGCTCATCGGTACTCGTACCTGGGGCGGATTGGTAGGTACCTGGGACACACCTCCCTTTATTGACGGCGGCCGGATGGTAGCGCCGAGAGGCGGCTTCTTTGATGTCGACGGAGAATGGGCTGTAGAAGGTGAGGGCATCAGCCCGGATATTGAAGTTATTCAGGATCCTGCCAAGGTAGCCAGAGGAGAGGATCCACAGTTGGAAAGAGCAGTGCAGGAGGCTTTGAGGTTGATGAAAACAGAGGGGATTGAGTTGAAGCCTGAGCCCGCTCCGCCTATTAGATACAAACGACCCAAGCAGAAGTAAAAGTATATTGCGGGCATCTGTAAAAAGTGTGGGCGGTTCGCCGCCCACACTTTTTACAGATGCCCATTTTTATTTACCCTTCAAAACAAAGCTGCCTAAAATTTCCTTAATTTTACTCAAGAGTATATTTGATTACTGAATGAATCCGAAACTGACATGTTTGATTACCTTGGCGACCGCAGTATCTTTTTCTATGGGTTACTCGTGATCCTCATTCTGGGTGTCATACAAGGATTGGGGATTGGTGGCTTGTACTTTTTCAAAAGATCGGGAGAAAAACGAGGCAATTTCTTTCTGGGCTGGCTGCTGATCTGTTTTTCGCTAACTCTGCTGCACAACATCCTGGTAATCACCGATTTTTTCGATCATAACCCACGGTTCAAGTTTTTGCCCATCTATTTTACACTGACTTTCCCTACCCTACTCTTCCTGCATGTCAAACTGAACCTGTACCCTTCCTACCGAATGCGATGGAGTGACATCAAGCACTTTTTACTACCCATTAGTCAAACCAGCTACTTTCTTTTTTTATTCTTTTCCAGCACTTCCTATAAATCCTCCATAGATCGAAGTTTTTTCAATCCGTTTTTTGGAGCCTTTGAGCAACTTCTGTACATCGTATTCTTCTTTGCTTATTTATATTTTTCCAAAAAGTACATTGATCGCAGAAAAGCGGCAGGTAAGATTTTGGTAGGAATGAAGAAAAAAATTATATATCTGGAGAAACTTATTCAGGTGTTTTTCATTCTATTTGCCATTCATACCTTGTTTATTTTAGTCGACTTCTTCAGCTATGAATTTTTAGGCATCAACTTACGCAGGCTCAAGGTCTATGCCGGGCTTGGTATCTTATCTTATGCTGCATTAGTTTTTTGGGCAGGATTGTATGGATTCCAAACCCTCATTTGGGGCAGGAAGCTTTTTAAACATAAGAACTGATTTAAAACGAAGAAAGCGACCGTTGGCCGCTTTCTTCGTTTAATTTTTATCTTTTTTCTTAAAATCGCCATTCTTCCAGGAGTCGAAAAATTTCTTCCAGGCTACCGGATTAAAGATATTCATTGGAGGTTGCTGACCAATGTAATAATATTCCCGGGCTTGCTGGCGCAGGTAGTAATCAGCATTTTCATTGCCATCTAATTTCACATCCCGTCGCATTCTTTGAAGCGTTTCTTCTGCGAGGTTTCTGGCAGCATATTCCTGTAATTCCGGCGTAACATCCATAGCCAGGAATTCCAGCTTGAAGTGGTCTCGGCTTGGCCAGGGGAATACGACCGTTTCAGGAAGATTAATAGCATCCTGGGTCATCAGTTGTACCAGGGAATATCGATCGTCTTTTAAATCCTCAGGTATGGTAAATTCCACTGTTTTGTATCCGACTGCAGAAAAGGCGATCACATCTCCTTTTTCCACTACAATAGAGAAAAAGCCTTTAAAATCCGTGTATGTACCTCGTCCCTTTCCTTTTACCAGAATGTTCACATAGGGTACCGGAACTAATTGGTCATCGGTTCCATCCAAAACCATACCTGAAAACTGCACCAACCTGCCGGATTTATCTTGCTGTGCCTGAACAGCTATCCAACCGACAAACACAAACAGAAGTGTTACTATTATACCTTTATATTTCATAAAATATCTTTTTCTTACTATTAAGACGGAAATAAGAGCAAGATGGTTCGTCAAGCCCCCCTGCTATTGGTTAAATATATTATAAAATAGATAATCATAAAACCAATAGCAATGACAAAAGTACGTATTTAACGGATTCGAGGGGAAAGCATTGAAGAGTTTTGGATAGTTTTAACTTGTCATAAAAGGAAAAAGGCCTGACGGCCTTTTTCCTTTTTCTATTTTGTAAGTGCCAAATCCAGCACTTCACTCATTTCTTCTACATAGTGAAGCTTGATGCCTTTCAAGTAGTCCGGGTTTATCTCAGCGACGTGCTTATCGTTTTCGTTGCATAGAATAATGTCCGTCATTCCTGCCCGGCGAGCTGCTAATAATTTTTCCTTGATCCCACCTACCGGAAGGACCTTGCCGCGAAGGGTGATTTCCCCTGTCATAGCCAAGTACGGCTTCACCATTTTGCCGGTAAACAAGGAGGTCAAGGCCGTCAGCATAGTAACCCCTGCCGATGGCCCATCTTTGGGGATAGCGCCTTGAGGAATATGGATATGCACATCGCTCTCATCAAATGCCTTAGGATCGATTCCCAAGTTATCGCAATGAGCTTTCAGGTAAGTCAGGGCAGTTGTGGCGGATTCCTTCATGACATCCCCGAGGTTGCCCGTAAGCGTCAGCTTTCCTTTCCCTTTACTCAGGCTGGATTCAATGAAAAGGATATCACCTCCTACAGGAGTCCAGGCCAGGCCAACGGCGACGCCTGTTGTTTTTACGGCCTGATACATCGCGGAAGAATATTTGCGCGGGCCTAGTATGTCGGGTAGTTCCTTTACCTGAATCACCTTGTTGTACTCTTCTTCCATAGCCACACTTTTAGCGACATATCGCATTAAGCCGGCGATTTGACGATTCAGAGACCGTACGCCCGATTCTCTGGTGTATTCTTCCACTACTTTATTCAGTAATTCATTGGTCAGTTCTACCTCTTCTTCTTTCAACCCATGTTCCTCAAGCTGCTTGGGGATCAGGTGGCGTTTGGCAATCTCTACCTTTTCTTCCTGTGAATAGCCACTTATTTCGATGATTTCCATGCGGTCGAGCAAAGCCGGCTGTATGCTGCTCAGAGAATTTGCCGTAGCGACGAACATGACCTTCGATAAGTCGTATTCAAGTTCCAGATAGTTATCGTGAAAAGTAGTATTCTGTTCCGGGTCTAGTACTTCCAGTAAAGCAGAAGAGGGGTCTCCTCTGAAATCTTTACCTACTTTATCAATTTCATCTAAAATAAAGACTGGGTTAGAAGAACCCGCCCTTTTTAAAGATTGGATGATCCGGCCAGGCATCGCTCCGATATAGGTCTTTCTGTGCCCCCGTATTTCGGATTCGTCATGCAAACCTCCTAAAGACATCCGGATGAACTTACGGTCCAGTGCCCTGGCAATAGAGCGCCCGAGCGAGGTTTTACCAACCCCCGGAGGGCCTACCAAACAAAGGATAGGCGCTTTCATATCTCCCTTTAGCTTTAAGACTGCCAAATGTTCCAGGATGCGTTCTTTCACTTTCTCCAATCCAAAATGATCTTCATCCAATACCTTTTTGACGTTTCGGAGGTCAAAGTTGTCTTCGGTATATTCTTCCCAGGGCAGATCGAGCAGCAATTCCAAATAGTTCATCTGCACAGAATATTCAGCTACCTGGGGATTAATCCTTTTTAATCGTTTAAGTTCCTTCTGGAAGAAATCGCCAACTGTTTTTGCCCAATTTTTCTTTTTAGCGCCTTCACTCAATCGATGCAATTCTTCTTGCTGAGGATTCTGGCCTAACTCCTCCTGAATGGTTTTCAGCTGCTGATTGAGAAAGTAATCTCTCTGCTGCTTTTCAATGTCTCCTCGTACCTTGTTCTCAATCTTGTCCTTTAATTCCAGAAGTTGGAGTTCGCTATTCATCTCGGCCAGGATCCGTTTGCTTTTTTCTACGACATTGCTTTGCTCCAGAATGGACTGCTTGATAGGTATTTTAGCATTGATATTAGAGGCAATAAAGTTAAGCAGTGAAACATTATTGCCGATATTTCCCAACATGACAACCGCTTCAGACGGAATATTAGGCGACAACTCAATAATCTTCTTGGCCAGGTCCATAATAGAAGACATGATGGCTTCGAATTCAAGGTTTTCTTCCGGATGGATGTATTCCAGCACCTCTATTTCTCCCATCAGAAGGCGCCCTTCTTCATTAAGGCTTTGCAAGGTGAATCGCTTTCGGCCCTGCAGGATGGCAGTAGTCGTTCCGTCCGGCATTTTGAGGAGTTTCAAAATTCGGGCAATGGTTCCCACAGAATAAAGATCTTCCTTTCCAGGTTCCTCTTCTCTTTGGTCCCTTTGGGCGAGTACCGCTACCAGGCGGTCTTCAGAATAGGCTTTGTTAATGGCATTAATGGAGCGATCGCGGCCGACAGTGATGGGAATAACAATACCTGGAAAAAGAACGGTATTTTTTAAAGCGATCACCGGTAATTTTTCCGGATAGGATTCCCCACTACCGGGTTCATTTTCTTCGTCCATAGTCATTAATGGCAGAAAGTCTCCATCATCGTCAAACCCCTGAGAAGTAAAATATTCATTAAACATATAAGTGGATGTGCGTTTATTCAATGTTTTGCATGAATGCCAATTTGACATAGCCTGCTTAAATCCAAATCATGGCTTAAATAGTCAAGTTCTATGCCAAATTATATCAAAAAAAGAAATTAATGCCTTTCATGAACCAGGCACTTTAAAGATATACGAAAAAAAAAGGAATAGAGATTCCCTTAAAGCCAATAGTTAAGAGGCTTTCAGATAAAGGAAGGCATATATTATCAGGAATTAGCTGACCTAATATATTTTATTATAAAAAAAGTAACCTCGGGTAAGTGTTCGAAAAATTGACAAAAAGTCAGGAAAACAAACCACTTATTCAGCAGCGATCACTTCCTCTTTCGGTAATACCTCCTCCTCTTCTTCTTCCACTGCCTCATCTTTTTCGACCCTTAGATTATCTATAATAAATTCCTGGCGGCTACTTGTGTTTTTGCCCATATAGTACGCCAGAATCTCATCGAGATCGATTTCTTCGTTTAAAACGACCGGCTCAAGACGGATATTTTCTCCAATAAAATCACCAAATTCCTCAGGCGAAATTTCTCCGAGTCCTTTGAAGCGGGTAATTTCCGGCTTACCCCTTAATTTATCAATAGCTGCCTGTTTTTCCGCCTCAGAATAACAATAGAACGTCTTTTGTTTGTCTCTCACCCGAAACAAAGGTGTTTCGAGAATAAACAGATGGCCGTTTCGTACCAATTCGGGGAAAAACTGTAAGAAAAAGGTCAATAACAACAGACGAATGTGCATACCATCAACATCGGCATCGGTAGCAATTACGACCCGATTGTACCGAAGGTTGTCCAAACTGTCCTCGATGTCCAAAGCATGTTGTAGTAAGTTAAACTCTTCATTTTCATAAACCACCTTTTTCGTTAATCCAAAGCAATTGAGTGGTTTGCCTCTAAGGCTAAAGACGGCCTGAAGTTGGACATCGCGTGCTTTAGTAATAGAACCGCTGGCTGAATCACCCTCGGTAATGAACAGAGTAGTTTGCATGCGGTCTTCTTCGCTGGTTTTGCGCGTACCGTCATTGAAATGGATCCGGCAGTCGCGAAGTTTTTTGTTGTGCAAATTGGCCTTCTTAGCTCTCTTATTAGCCAGTTTTTTAATACCGGCCAATTCTTTTCTTTCCTTTTCCGACTGCGCGATTCGGGAACGCAATTGCTTAGCTATTTCTTCATTGCGGTGAAGGAAATTATCCAGTTTGGTCTCGATAAATTTTCCTACGAAGGTCCGGACGGTTTGTCCACCTGGTGCAATTTCATTGGACCCCAGTTTAGTCTTGGTTTGAGATTCGAACACGGGTTCTTCCACTCGAACACTGATAGCCCCTACGATTGAAGAGAGAATGTCCTTTCGGTCAAAGTTGTCTTTTTTATAATGGTTTTGAATGGTTTTTACGATGCCTTCTTTAAAGGCATTCAAATGAGTACCTCCCTGAGTGGTATTCTGTCCATTCACAAAGGAATAATACTGTTCACCGTAATGGTTACCATGACTAAAGGCCAGTTCGATATCGTCTCCCTTAAAATGTATGATCTTGTAACGAAGTTGTTCTTTCTGGGTTTTGCGCTCCAGCAAATCGAGCAGTCCATTCTTGGAATATAAGGTCTTTCCATTGAAATTAATTCGGAGGCCGGAATTAAGGTAAGCATAATTCCAAAGTTGGCTTTCGAGATAATCCGGGCGGTATCGATAATTTTTAAAGACGGAGGCATCGGGCCTGAAAAGAACCTTTGTCCCATTATCATCCGAAACCTTTTTCACTTTGTGGTCTTTCAGCAACTCCCCCTTCTCAAATTCTGCGATCTTGGCTTTTCCTTCCCGGATAGATTCTACCTTGAAATAATCCGACAAAGCATTGACCGCCTTGGTGCCTACTCCATTAAGACCTACTGACTTTTTAAAAGCTTTGGAATCATACTTCCCGCCCGTATTGATCTTGGAGACGCAGTCGATCACTTTGCCCAGAGGAATACCTCGCCCATAATCTCTCACCCTTACTTCCCCTTCTTTTACTTCGATATCTATTTTTTTGCCAAACCCCATAACGTACTCGTCAATGGAGTTATCAAAAATTTCTTTAACCAATATATAGATTCCGTCATCAGCAGAAGAGCCGTCCCCCAGTTTTCCAATATACATACCAGGGCGCATCCGGATATGCTCTCTCCAATCCAGGGACTTTATATTCTCTTCGGTGTAGTTTGATTTAGCCATATCGTCAGAATATCACACAATGAAGTTGTCTTTAACAGCACCAAAACGCTCATTTCGCAGGTCTGCAGAAAAGGTTGAGACACCTTCAATAGTAAATTAAAAAAGATAAAATAGATTTTAAGCGATTAAAATAAGCATTTCTGCGATCAAAAAACAAGATTGCTTGTTACAAAGTTAACAATTCAAATTAAAAAACACAACAATTTGTTTTAAATCATTCATCAGTGGGCATGAATCCATTACTCCGTCATCCAGCTTTAGGGATACTGAAAAAAGCATTGCTGCGGGAATGCAAGCTTCAGCTATTTACATTGTTTCTTTTAATAATAATTTCTTCTGCCTTGACGGTTTTCACTTTTAAAGAAAGCGTTATTTTTCCCACTATAGGATTGCTCGGGCTGATCATAAGCATTCATTTCATGTACCAGACTGCCGGTCTTCTGAATGCTGAAAAGCACCGCCTGATCTGGCTACTTAAAAACCAACCCTATGCCATTGTTTGGGTCTATTATGTTAAAACGGACCAGCTTCCATTTGGTTTCCATTTATCCAGTGCTACTACGCTATATTTCAAATTGTCAGATGGAGACGAGATAACGGTGGGTGTTTCCAAAAAGGAATTTAAGATCATTTCCAGGTATCTCAATCGTCTACTGCCACATGCTACTTTTGGATATTCTCGCGACCGGGCGCAATGGTACCATGTTCATCCGGATATGTTGAGAAAGAAAAAGGAAAAATGACGGAAAATTTGTATACTGTGTAAGAAATTAATTTCTTAATAATTATTTTTTACAGTGTAAGCCACCTCCCGATTGCTTATGCTTAGCTATACATTATCCACTATGAAAAGGCGTGATTTCAATTCTTTGTGGCCTATCCTATTGGGAACAGGTAGCAGTTTGCCCCTCCTCAATAGCCCCTCTGCAGTGTCAGTCATCAAGCCGCCACGCTTAAAAAAAGGAGACCTGATCGGGTTGATCACCCCAGGCAGTTTTGCTCCCGATCATGCCCTGGAGAAAGCGGTCAGAAACGCAAAAAGCTTAGGTTTCAGAGTTAGGCCGGCCAAAAACATCCGGGCTAAGCGAGGCTATAATGCCGGCACGGATCAGCAGCGCCTGAATGATTTGCACAGTATGTTTGCCGATCCGGCCATTAAAGGAATCTGGTGCGTCCGCGGCGGCTATGGTTGTACTCGTTTATTACCTCTTATTGACTATGACCTGATCCGAAATAATCCTAAAGTGATGATCGGATACAGTGATATTACAGCATTGAGCAATGTCATTTTTCAAAAAACAGGTTTGATCGGCTTTCACGGGCCGGTGGGCTCTTCTGAAGTAGCCGAATTCTCAGCCGCGCATTTTCGGGCCTTGCTCATAGAAGGTCGCCCAAATCATCTTATTCGGTTAAAAGAGCACCCCAATAAATCATCTGATGAAGATTTTTCGCCCCTTACAATCCTACATGGAGTTGCGAAGGGTGTATTGGCCGGAGGCAATTTATCTATACTTGCTTCCTTAGCGGGCACCGGCTACGAGTTGGACCCTACCAACAAACTACTTTTTCTGGAAGACATTAGTGAAAAACCTTACCGGATAGATCGGATGCTGACCCAACTAAGGCAATCCGGCCTGTTAACTAAAGTCAATGGACTAGCCCTGGGAATTTTCGCTGACTGCAAGGCAGATCCCGGAGATGAGACCCTTAAACTTAAAGAAACACTGGCCGACCGGCTAAAGTCGCTTAGCAAACCAACACAGTACGGATATCCTTTCGGCCATATCAAACATCAATGTATTCTACCCGTCGGAGTACAGGCTGAACTCAATACAAAGCAACAAACAATCAGGATACTGGAAACTGCCGTTTCCTAACCTAATCAACCCTTTTTTACCACCAGTTAATATTTTATCATGGAAGAACATCAACCTTATCTACCCTATCGTAAGGTATTTACCTGCAAGCAATTTCATAAGGCTCCGGCTCAGCAGGTATTCCCTTTATTATGCCCGGAAAGAGAAAAAGAATGGCTCGACGGCTGGAACTACAGCATGATCTATTCTCAGAGTGGGCTTATTGAACAGGACTGTGTTTTCCAAACACATCACAATGGAAGTGCTCCTACCACCTGGCTGGTCACCAAATATGACCTTCCCGGGCAGTCTATTGAGTATTTCAGGATCAAGACTACTGATTATGTGGTTAAGATCAATATTGACCTGGATGATGCCGGAGATGGTACCTGTTATTCAAATATCACGTACCAATATACAGCCACCAATCGGCAACAGGCAGCCTTTATTCATTTTCACATGAGCGATTTTTTTAATAAAACTATGCAGTGGTGGGAAAAAGCCCTTAATTATTACCTGGCTACCGGAAAAATGCTGCAAAAAAATCAAGTATTAAAATAATGGAATTAAACCTGCATGCCTTTGAGCTTCAACTCAAAACCCCTTTCAACATTACCCATGGGTCCAGAAAGTCTCAACCCACGCTTATTTTAAAGCTCGAAAAAGATGGCTACATCGGATTAGGAGAAGCTGCCGTCATAGGGTATTACGGCTTGGACACTGAGAGTATGAAGGCGGCGTTCGAAGAGCGAAAGAAAGCATTGGAAAAACTGCCCATGGAAAGTCCCGAAGCTTATTGGCAACTGGCACAGCCCATTATGGACGGTCATCCTTTTCTGCTTTGTGCATTGGATGTAGCCGTTCATGATTGGTTTGCCAAAAAAGCGGGATTACCGCTTTATAAATATTGGGATTTATCTATCGATCATCTCCCTGTCACGACCTATACCATAGGTATGGATGATACGCCGACCATGGTAAAAAAACTACAGGAAATGCCCTGGCCGGTCTACAAGATCAAACTCGGCAAAGTGAATGACCTGGAAGTCATTCAGGCCTTGCGCCGGCATACGGATGCGACCTTTTACATTGATGCCAATACAGGGTGGTCTTTGGAACAAGCCCTTGACCTGATCCCTCCACTCAAGGACCTGGGGGTTAAAATGATAGAACAGCCCCTGAAAGTGTCTGATTGGGAGGACATGAAAACACTCAAAGCGGCTAGTTCTCTTCCTCTGATAGCTGACGAAAGCTGCCAAACGGAAAAGGATGTGGAGCGCTGTGCTTCCAGTTTTCACGGAATCAATATCAAGTTGATGAAATGTGGAGGGCTTACACCTGCTCTTAGAATGATCCGACAGGCCCGAGCGCTGAACATGGAGGTGATGGTTGGTTGTATGATCCAGTCAAGTGTAGGTATTTCGGCCATAGCCCATTTGCTTCCCCTTATTGATTATGCCGATATGGATAGTGCCCTAATGATCAGCAATGACCCGGGAGATGGGGTTGGTTGGAAAGACGGTCAGGTAATCTACCGGGATCGCCCAGGCACGGGCGTCGTACTAAAGAATTGAGTATGTTCAGGGCAGAAAAAATGAGTGGACGCAGCGTTCACAACGATGGAAAAGAATACCTTTATTTTAGCGGCACTTCCTATCTTGGACTGTCTCATAACAATATATTTAAGGCCTATCTGAAAGATGGTATGGATCTTTACGGCAGCAATTTTGGAGGCTCCCGGCGCTCTAATTTGCAAATCCCCTTGTTTGAGGAAGCAGAGGATGTGCTTGCACAGTGGATAGGTACAGAGTCTGCATTGACTGTTTCTTCCGGAACTATGGCAGGCCAGTTGGTCGTCAAAACCCTCCAAAGCTTAGATCATCCCTTGTTTTTTGCCCCCGGCACTCATCCGGCCCTGGATGCTCAGGCCCATCATTTTGAAGGTACTTTTCAGGAGTGGACTTCCTTTCTTGGCGAGATTTTATATCAGGACTGGCCCCGATCTCCGGTC
Source organism: Bacteroidia bacterium (assembly GCA_030430845.1). GTDB lineage: Bacteria > Bacteroidota > Bacteroidia > Chitinophagales > Saprospiraceae > JANQPA01. The sequence continues at coordinate 24,144 of JAUIKE010000126.1, forward strand.
TTGGCATTTTCTTCCATTGATGTCTTACACGTGCATCGATATGAGTTGGAATGGATCGAAGCCTTGCCTTCTGAAATCCCGATTATAGTGCTAATTGATGATTCACACGGGTTTGGCGTTTATGGCGAAAACGGAGCAGGCATTTTCCCTCAGTTGCCTAAACACGAGCATATCAAATACATCATCGTCTCTTCTTTAGGCAAAGCTTGTGGCTTACCAGGCGGCGTCATTGCTTGTGACGCATCTCTGAAAAAGCATTTTTGGGACCATCCGTTTTTTGGAGGAGCTTCGCCTCTGGTGCCGGCATATGTTTATTCATTCCTCCAGTCTCAAGAACTTATTGCCGAACAGCGGAAGCGTCTGCATATGAATATTCAGTATTTCCTTTCCAACGCACCAATTGAAAAACACTTCCAATTTCTTCCTGACTATCCTGTCTTTTATTCAAAAAATAATTCTTTAGCCGACTTCCTAGCGGGAAGAAACATTATCATTTCTTCTTTTCCATATCCTGGGCCTAAAGATCCACTTATCACGCGGATTGTATTGTCGGCAAGTCATGAGCAGGAGGACTTGGAAAGACTTATTAAGGAGCTAAAGTATTTTTTCCAAAAGGATAAAAAGTAATTTCCTGTAAATTATTCCTTGTTGGTTTCCAAAAAATCGAATAGATAGGCTTCTTTGTAATCTACTTCAAATGTTTGAAGAAGGTTAGTATATTCTTCCTGGAAGCTTTTTTTTCCATGATGCTCCTTTTGATTTTCGATATATCTAATAATATCTTTCTTTTGAGCAAGTGCATATGAAAACGCTCCATACCCTTGCTGCCAGTTAAATTTTTGTGATACAAAGCCCCTTTTCTTAATGAAATTATTTGAGTAGTTTTTTATGTCTTTTACCAAGTCTGGAATTCGCTGATTAGGGTCATAACCAATAAATATGTGAATATGGTCCGGCATGCCATTTATTTGCAGCATTTTGTGTCCGCTTTTTTGAACAATCCCCGTTATGTATTTATATAGTTCGTCTTCCCAAGATTCATGAATTAAACTTCGACGTCCTTTCACTGCAAAAACAAGTTGGATATAAAGTCTCGTATAGGTATCTGGCATTCTATTTGTTTTGGGGGATCCTTAAATTTCCTAAAACTGATCTAATAGCATTCAAATTAAGGGTAATTATTTTAGGAAAAAAGCTTTTAGGGTCAGTGGATACCTACCTTATTATAATATTAGAGAGAAGTCAATTTTTCTTTTAATGCATTTTCCATATAACGCTCCTACCGGAGCGTCACATCGGTAGCCCCGGCAGGAGCGCCACATCAGTAGCTCCGCAAGGAGCGTCACATCGGTAGCTCCGCAAGGAGCGCCACATCGGTAGCTCCGCAAGGAGCGCCACATCGGTAGCCCCGGCAGGAGCGCCACATCAGTAGCTCCGCAAGGAGCGTCACATCGGTAGCTCCGCAAGGAGCGTCACATCGGTAGCTCCGCAAGGAGCGCCACATCGGTAGCTCCGCAAGGAGCGCCACATCGGTAGCCCCGGCAGGAGCGCCACATCAGTAGCTCCGCAAGGAGCGTCACA
>JAUIKE010000127.1 GCA_030430845.1 Bacteroidia bacterium
TATGTACATAGTGAATGGTATCCGTTTGAACAGGGCCACCGAACAAGACTTCTGATTCAAACTCGGGAAAATCCTCGATTATTTCATCTATACTCATTTTGACCGGCTTATTCATGATAAAGCCGATGCTTCCCTCTTCATTATGTTCACAAAGCAAAACCGCTGACCGCTTGAAATTGGGGTCCAGCATAAATGGTTCTGCTAAGAGTACGTTTCCAGTCTTTACGTCATGTCTTACCATGTTCAATATTTTCTATCAATCGTCCTATAGCCTTTAAAATAGAGAATGCCGCAATTTAAGTTAGCAATATGAAGGCAAAATATTTAAAAACCAAATGACAAATGAGCTTATTTACAATTTGGAAGTGGGGAATGCTCTGTCTATTTTTTTTACAAACCCCTGCAGGGTCTTTCCAGTTCCCCCAACCTCAATAAATTCCGAAACGCCGTCGGCAATCATCTGCTTCATGGTTTGCGTCCAGCGAACCGGAGCGGTCAATTGAGCGATCAGGTTCTTTTTTATGGCCGCGGTATCTTTTTCTGCTTTGGCTGTTACATTTTGATAAATGGGACAAAGCGGTGCTGAAAGCTCAATATTATGAATGGCAGCTTCCAGTTCTTCTTTGGCAGGTTGCATGAGCGGAGAATGAAAGGCTCCGCCTACTGCCAGGATGATGGCTCTGCGAGCTCCTGCTTCATTTAATTTTTCTACTGCGGCTTCCACTCCTTTGACCGTACCGGAGATCACCACCTGGCCCGGGCAGTTATAATTAGCTGCTATGACCAATTCATCTATCCTTTCACAAATTTCTTCAATTACCTCATCTTCCAAGCCGATGATAGCAGCCATAGTACTTTCTTGCATTTCGCAGGCTTTCTGCATGGCCTCCGCTCTTTTCTGAACCAGCTTTAAACCATCTTCAAACGACAGGGCCTGGCTGGCTACCAGAGCAGAAAACTCTCCCAGGGAATGCCCTGCAACCGCTTCAGGAGCAAATTCATCGGCCGCTCTGGCTGTAGCGATGGAATGTACAAAAACAGCCGGCTGGGTGATCCGTGTGGCTTTAAGGTCTTCAGCACTTCCTTCAAACATGACCTTCGTCAGGTCAAAACCCAAAATATCGTTGGCCTGATCCATCAGCTGCCGTGCCGCATCAGAGTTTTCGTATAAGTCTTTACCCATACCTTCAAATTGCGAAGCTTGACCTGGAAAAACGTATGCTTTCATGTTTTATATGCAGTTTTATGTGTCTAATATTTTTAATGTAATTTAAATCCAATTAAATTCAAAAATTCATTGCGGGTTTCAACCCTTTGGAATTCGCCGGTAAAAGCAGAAGTTGTAGTAACGGAATTTTGTTTTTGCACGCCCCTCATCATCATACACATATGCCTGGCTTCAATAACTACGGCCACCCCCAGCGGTTTTAAAGTCCGGTCGATACAATGAAGGATCTGATCAGTGAGCCGTTCCTGTACCTGTAGGCGTCTGGAGAAGATATCCACTACCCTGGGCAGCTTGCTAAGCCCTACGATGTATCCATTGGGAATATAAGCAATATGAGCCTTTCCAAAAAAAGGAAGGATATGATGTTCGCAAAGAGAATATAACTCGATGTCCTTGACGATCACCATTTCGCTATACTCTTCTTTGAACATAGCGGAGCGAAGTACCTCCTCCGCATTTTGGTTGTAGCCCTGAGTCAGGAATTGCATGGCTTTACCGGCTCTTTCCGGCGTTTTAAGCAAACCTTCCCGCTCTTTGTCTTCACCAATATTATCCAGAATATCTTCGAATGATTTTTTCAGATACTCAGTTATCTCAGGCTGATATTCTTCTGATTTTTGATATGACATAATAGTAATTAAAAAATGATCAAAACCTTGTTGTCAGACGCCCTAAGCACTTTTCCGGAAGATACCTTATTCTCCAAAGTATTCTGCATAGATATTCTCTGTTTCGTACAATTTGATGCTGTGAAGCTGAGCCCCATGCCGGCTAATTGGTTCGGCCAGTTCCTTCCAGAAAAATAAAACAAGGTTTTCAGTTGTTGGTTGTGTTCCTTTTGGAATGAAATCTACATCCAGGTTAAGATTTGAATGGTCCACCTTATCTGTAATAAATTCTTTGATCAGTTTGCTCAGCACCTTGACATCCATAATGAAGCCCGTCACAGGATCCGGATGCCCTTTGACCGTTACAAACAGCCAGTAATTATGCCCGTGCCAGTTTTTGTTGGCACATTTACCAAAGTTGGACAGATTTTTTTCTTCGCTCCAATCTTCCACCCATAGCTTGTGAGCTGCGTTGAACCGTTCTCGTCTTGTTAAATAAACCATTCAGCTTTTTTTATTGAAAGGGCAAATTTAATAAATCCCATACCCATAACTAGAAATTGGCAATACAAATTTAGAGGCTGGTTGAAAAACGCCTTCTTCATGGGTCTGAAAGCCCTTTGCTTCTTGCATTCCATTTTAGTTTTGTTAAAATATGCTATATTGTATGCTTTAATTATCCCACGTAGCGAAGTGACCAATATGATCAGTGAGTTAAGTTTCAAGATCAAAAATAGACTGATACACTTTTTTTCCAAGTCCATTACTCAACATCTTGCCTTTTGGCTGTTGTTCCTATTTATTTTGACGGCCATAGAAAGCACGAGTCACAACATCTTATTCGCCATTAGCAATGAGGTGATCAATGTGATATTTTATGTGATCCTGGTATATTTCAATCTGTTTTATCTCATACCGAATTACCTGACCCAAAAAAAGTTTTTGACTTATGCCGTCCTGCTCATTCTATCCGCCATTATTCTAACCCCACTAAAAGTCATCGTCTTTTACTTCAAGTTCAGCCATTTGCCGGATGTCAGGAATCAGCTGGTTGATAATATGAACTGGTACTTTCTGGTCAACTTTTTTATCGCGGGGACCTCCACTATTGTCAAGATCATTACGGATTGGGGTAAACAGCTGCGGGAAAAACACGAATTGCAAACCCAAACGATGCAATCGGAGCTGCGTTTCCTTAAATCTCAGATCAACCCGCATTTTTTATTCAATACACTCAATAACCTATACGCCCTGACACTCAAAAAAGATGACAAAGCTCCGGAAATAGTGATCAAACTGTCGGAGATGATGCGCTATATGCTTTATGAATGCAATGAAAAACAGGTATTGCTGAGCAAAGAGATCAACTACATTAAAAATTATCTCGATCTGGAAAAACTCAGACAAGGGAAAAGTGTATCTATCAGCTTTGAGCATAGCGGTGACCCGGGTAACAAACAAATTGCGCCTCTGATGTTCATCCCCTTTCTCGAGAACAGTTTCAAACACGGGCTCAGCCACCAGATCGAACAAGGCTTTGTTAAGATCCGGCTGGATGTTCAAGATGATGAAGTAGATTTTTTCATTGAAAACAGCAAACCCGAAAAGTTGCCGACGCCCTTAACCAAAGGCAAGAAAAGCGGCGGCATTGGTCTGGTAAATGTGCAAAGACGTCTAAATCTTTTGTATCCTGACCAATACGATTTGAAAATTCACGATTATCCAAAATCGTACGCTGTTAACCTTAAAATTCGTTTGAATTAAGGTTTCCAATAGTAAGAGGTAACAGCCAGAGGCAGTTACCTCCTACCCAAATAATTATTATCTTACAATTGCAAAAAAATAGAACTATGATAAATGTAATTATTGTTGATGACGAACCCCTTGCACAAGATGTCCTTGAAACCTATATTGAAAAGATCCCTGAACTAAAATTGATCAGGAAATGCAGCAATGCACTGGAAGCTAATGAAGCCCTAAAAGCGGGCAATATAGATTTGATGTTCCTGGATATTCAAATGCCTCAGCTGACCGGTATTGATTTTCTGAAAACGCTCACCAAGCCGCCTTTAGTAATCTTTACTACTGCCTATGACAATTATGCCATTGAGGGTTTTGAGCTTAATGCACTGGATTATTTGCTCAAGCCTATTTCTTTGGAACGGTTTATGAAAGCTGTCAATAAGGCAATGGACCAATTGGAACTACAGCGCAAAGACGGCAGTGGGGGTTCTGAAACAGAAGGCGAAGACTATATCTTTGTCAAAGCAGATAAAAAACTGGTCAAAATCAATTACAATGACATTTTGTATATCGAGGGCTTAAAGGACTATGTGATCATCCGTATGAACACTTCCAGAGTCATTACTCTCCAAACGATGAAGAGCTTGGAAGAAAAACTTCCCCAGCATATGTTCAAGCGGATCCACCGCTCTTACATCATCAACCTGAATAAGATCAATGCCATCATCGGGAACATGGTGGAAGTCATTGAAAAAAATCAGCCCAAGCATCTCCCCATCGGTAAAAACTATCGGGAAGAACTCTTGGATATTGTTAACAAAAACAGATTGTAGACCGTCCAAAATAATTCTTTTTGAAGCTCGCGTTTTTTGTAAAAAACGCGAGCCTCAAATTCTTTATGCTTCCTCTCCAGATTAAAACCAGCTGTGAAAACCTTCTCGGTCAAACTATTGATCGCGTCACCTCCGTCTCCGGAGGAGACATCAACCAGGCTCGATTAATTCATACTTCTGATGGAGTCTTTTTCCTAAAATACAATAGCTCTCCACACGCCTATGAACTGCTTTGCGTAGAACAGAAAGGCCTCGATCTGATCAAAGCATCAAAGAGCATTCGGGTACCCGCTTCGTATGGATTAGCAGATACAACTTCGGGGACTTTCTTACTTCTGGAATACATTCCGAGTGGTCAGGCCTCCTCCTCTTTCTGGATTTCTATACTTCCCCCCAAATTTAGGACCACTAGTTAAGTTGAAAATTAGTACATTTAAACAACAACTTAACGATGAAAAAGCAACGCAGAAAATTTTCAAAAGAATTTAAGCTTAAGGTCATTCTGGAAGCTCTAAAAGAAGAGTCTACTCTTAAAGAGCTATGCCAAAAATACGATCTTCATCCGAATCAGATTTCTAAGTGGAAAACCGATTTTCTGGAAAAGGCTCCTACGATTATGGATGCTAAGACTCCCAGGCAATCGGATGAAGCCAATGAGCGGGAAAAAGAAAAACTTTATTCTAAGATCGGTCAGCTTCAGATGGAGGTGGAGTTTCTTAAAAAAAAGCTGTTTCCCTAGGTCGAAAAGATCGTATTGAAATGATCGATTCGACTAGTCAATTATCTCAGCGTAAGCAGTGTGAATTGCTAAGCGTGCATCGCAGTAATTTGTATTACAAGCCCAAAGGGGAATCGGCTATGAATTTGCATTTGATGCGGATCATAGATCGGCAGTATACGGCTACTCCCTTTTACGGTGTGCCAAGGATGACCGCTTTTATTAACAGGAATTATGAGTATAGGGTCAACCAAAAGAGGATTGCCCGACTATATAAGCTTATGGATATCAGAGCTATAGGCCCTAATCCAAATACGAGTAAACCAGGCAAAACCAGTTACAAGTTTCCTTATTTACTCCGAGATTTGACTATTGACAAAGCCAATCAGGTCTGGGCCTGCGACATTACTTTTATAGCTATGAAGCATGGCTTTATGTACCTGTTTGCGATTATAGATTTGTTCAGTCGGTTTATTGTTAACTGGAGTATTTCCAACGCGATGACGGCCCAGTGGTGTGTGAGTACTATTTCAGAGGCATTCATTTTGAATGGTCATCCACAAATCATGAACTCCGACCAGGGTAGTCAGTTTACTGCTGATTTGTATGTGGACCTGTTGAAAGAAAAACAAATACAGATAAGCATGGACGGCAAGGGTAGAGCTATTGACAATATTTTCATCGAGCGATTCTGGAGGAGTGTCAAACAGGAATATGTCTATTTGCATCCTCCCAATGGTGGCAAAGAATTATACAATGGAATAGAGGAATACATGCGATTTTACAATCATGAAAGGCAACATGAATCTTTGGATTACAGAACACCTGCTGAACTTTATTACGGTAAAAAAGTGATTTTCAAACCAACTAAGTATTCAACTCTGGTGGTTTAACATTGGGGGTAAGCATAAACTAATGGAGATCTCTTCTACCGACGCTTCGTTTCCGGTAGCGTTGATGTTATAACTGCTGATTCGTGCATTTTTCAGTTCGTAGGTATAATAGGCTTGCTTTCCTTTCCCGGTAAACACCCGGGTCAGGTGGATTTCTACCTTTGGGAAAACCGTTCCCTTCAAAGCAGCCTCTGCCAGTTTGGGGCTTGCTTTGTCTAATTCTTTTATACAAGTAAAGTCTTCCACGTTCACTCTTGCTCTGCGGCGAGTGGCTCCTGCCACCGCTTCGGAAGAGGAAAAGCCCTGCGAAAAAGCCGTCAGTTCTGACCAGCCCAGATAGGCCCGTTCGGTAGCTTCTCCTTCAATGCCGTCAAATTTCAGGTAGGAACTTTGGGCTTCTGTAACAGCAACCGTTAATACAGTCAAAAAGAGGATGGAGAGTAAATTTTTCATGATGTTTTGTTTTAATCGGTGAAAAAATAGAGGGTTATTTTTTAGGAAGGAGGGGTAGGTAAATTTTATAGATGTGTACATTAAGTAAGATAGGAATAATTTTGGTGGGTTGGAAGTTTAAAGATTATAGTACAAATGGCTATTGATCTAGTATGGATACATTTAGGTTTTGTGAAATGGGATTTTCGCACTACATTTACTAGGAACACCTTTTTTATTCATTCTGCATGGATCGAAAGATAATTGGAAGGAGAAAAAGTCTCACTAAACGGCCCATTAACATTCACAATTAGAATTGATTGACTTGAAAAGCCACCTGAAAACCGACGGGGCTTAAAATTTAACTGCAGTGATGAAAGCTACAAGTTATTCTATAATATTACTACTCTTTCTTGGACAACTATCTTTTGCACAGGAGGACGAATTCAATAAACTTCCAATTGATTCTGCATTGGGGTGGTTGAACGATAAGTATGTTGACAATCCGGATAATTTCCATTCACGCGCCCTGAAAACTTTGGAGCGAGCCTATCAAATGGATGATGATCAACTCAAAGGGGAAGCTCATTTACTATTGTTTAAATGGCATGGCTATTATGTGCCCTTTACTATGGATTCGGTTTATGCAAATGGCGAAAAGGCAATTAAGCTATTTGAGCTTACCAATGATCAGGCTAATTTGGCTTTTACTTGTTCCAAATTAGTAGTTGCCTACGAAGCCAAAAATGATTTGGAGAGAGCTGAAGAATTGGCATTTAATGCCATTAAAATTTATGAAGACCTGGGAGACAATAAAGGCCTCGGCGCAGCTTACCGTAGGTTGGGGGGCATCTACAGCTCTCAGAAAGAACCAGAACTGTCTCTTAAATATGGTTTGACAGCTCTGGACCTTGCGGAAAAAGAGGACGATCATTATAATACAGCTCTAGCCTGGCTCACGCTCATTGACTCATATCTGGACCTGGAAGATTCGGAAAAAGCTAAACAGGCTGCTGACAACTGCATTGCCACTGTGAATAATTTTGTTCCTGATGAAGTATTTATTCTGACCAGGGCCTATGCACGCCGGGGAAAAATTAGGTCACTTTTAGGGGATTACCCAAAATCTATTGAAGATCATTCGAAAGCATATGCCATCATGGAGGAAAGAGTTGGTGCCGAGAATCCTTCTACCAAATCCTATCGGGAAGGTATTGGCCTTACTTATTATGTCCAGGGCAACTATAAGGATGCACTACCCCATTTAAAGGCTACCATTGATGGTTATGTGGATCTCGGTCAAAATCGTTCTCCTGCCATGCAGAAACTTTATGATGTGGTGGCAGATTGCTATTTTCAACTTGGTGATTACCAAAAATCTATTCTCAATCTAAAACTAGCATATGAGGTTTTTGATACCTTAATGCAAGACAAAGTGGCCAATCTGGAATCAGAAGCACTCTTTAAATACGAATCAGGTAAGAAAGATCAGGCTATTGAAGAACAAGCAACGATCATCCATCAGAAAAATCGCATCCAATGGTTGGGAATAGGGCTGATTGGTTTATTGCTGCTTTTCTTAAGTACCCTCTTCTATTATTTCCGTCGCAACAAGAAAATTGCCGGTGCTTTATTGATTAAGAATAAGGAAAATGAACTGCTGCTCAAGGAAATCCATCACCGGGTAAAAAACAACCTCCAAACCGTCTCCAGTTTACTTAGTTTGCAATCAGAAAGCATCAGCGACAAAAGTGCTTTTGATGCGGTGCAGGAGAGTAAAAACCGGGTCAACTCTATGGCCCTGCTCCATCAAAAATTATATCAGGGAGAAAATCTTGCAGCTATTGAAATGCGCGATTATTTTGAAACGATAGGGAAAGCGATCATCGATAGTTTTGGAGAAAGGGCGAAAAACGTTTCCCTGGAAGTAGAGATGTCAGAGATTGAATTGGATGTTGACACGGCCGTTCCTATTGGTCTCATCACCAATGAATTGATCACCAATTCTATAAAACATGCCTTCCCAAATAAACAAAAAGGCCAAATATTAATTAACTTGACGCAGGATGAAAGTGGTTTGCTAAAATTGCACATCGCAGATAACGGCCATGCCTCCGCAGAAGGATCGGACGTCAAAAAAGAAAAGGGTTTTGGTACTTTACTGGTTCAATTACTCACTGCTCAATTAGGTGGCACCATAAAAAAATCGATCAAAGCAGGAACTTCAACAATGATTCAATTTCCTCTGCAAGAGAAATCGGCCGCTTAAGAGGTGTTATGTTGCCCTAAACATAGAGAATTAATATTATCACCCCCGGCGGGGGTGATAATATTAATTCTCTATGTTCTGGCCTACATAGCATCTCTAAAAATAGATCTATATGACGACAAAAAATCCTGCAAAAATTCTGATGGTAGAAGATGATATGATCGTTGCGGCGGATATTTCCATTCAACTGACCAAACTTGGCTATGAAGTCACCGGAATAAATACAAACGGTGAAGATGCCCTGAGCGCGATTGAAAATAACCGGCCGGACATCATTCTGATGGATATAATCTTATCCGGCAAAATGAATGGCATAGATACGGCCCGGATCATTTTGGAGAAATTCCAGGTCCCGGTGATCTTTCTGACTTCCAATTCAGATGATGCCACTTTTCAGCGAGCCATCACTGCCAAGCCTTACGCTTTCATTTCCAAACCTTTTCAAAAATCTGACCTGGAGCGCACCCTCCAACTAGCTTTGCAGCGCATCGCTGTAGAACAAGAATCGGCACCTGAAAATGAGGGCCCCGAAGACCATGTATCCACCATGGATGACCGGCTTTTTATCCGCCATAAAAATCAACTGGTCAAGGTACTGCTCAGCGATATTTTATATACAGAAGCCGACCGAAATTATTGTAAGATCCATACCGAAAAGCAAACCTACCTCCTATCCGTCCCGCTCCGGAACATAGCCTCTCAGCTGCCTTCCGGCTCTTTCATTCGCGTTCATCGATCCTATGTCGTCAACCTGCAAAAAATTGACGCCATCAGTGAATATCATGAATACCTCAGCATTCAATCTCATCAGATCCCAATAGCCAGAAGAGCTAAAGAAGAAGTGGTGAAGCGCCTGAAAATGATTTAAGCCACTCTTTTATTTCACCTTTCTGTTTAAGAAGTTGTTTAAAGTTATCGTACTTACCTGCGCGTGAAGCATTATGGCTACTGAACGGCAGCTATTTTTCGTTCCGTAGCTTTGGCTACGAAACTCAAAATGAGCTTTGTCAGTAGCCATAAGCCTTTACGCTCGCTTACAGTAGATAACTTTAAACAACTTCTAAGTTAATGTTTGATGGCGGCGGCGGCCATCAAACATTAACTTAATTTTGTCCTCCCGCTTACCTTCCTTTCTTTCTGTTTTACCATTCGGACGACGATCCCTACCGTTCGGACAGACGCTCTGAATAAGCTTTAACCCACCCCTACCTTTAAAGCATCATTTAGTAAACAATAAAAGCTACAAGACCATGAAAAAGATGCTATTACCCATTTTCGGGATTTTACTATTAGCCGGCTGTGATAAAGAAGCCGCAACGCCAAATATAGAGAATGCGGATTCGACTGTGGACTTTCGGTCTGTAAAGAGAACGGTTTGTCATTACACAGGCTCGGAGACCAATCCTTATGAGATTATTGAAGTAGCTGACAAATCCTGGATCAACGCTCACATGAGACATGGCGATGCGGTGGATATGGACGGCGACGGCTTATTTGACCGTGCAAACGGATGTAGCCAAGAAATAGATTGTGATGATACAGTTTTTGACTATGTACTTGATGTTGAAGGTACTTTATTAATTGTTGCCCAGGAAGATGAAACCGGTTTATTCACCTGGCAGGAAGCTGTAGACGCTTGTGCTGCTAAGGCAGAGGCAGATGGATGTGGCTGGTACCTTCCAAACAAAGATGAGCTAGACGCTTTGTATAATGCGAAAAATGAAATAGGTGCTACTGACCTCTTTTATTGGAGTTCTGAAGAGTTTGATGGCGATGACACCAGAGCCTGGTCTTTGAAATTCCTCGATGGCTATCAGAATTCGTACGGCAGCGATAAGACCGTCAGCCTTCGTTGCCGCTGTGTTAGGTAAGCAACTATCCGCCAGGTGCCGGCAGGTTTATACATTTAACTGTTTTCCGGTCGGGGCGGCGTCCAATTTTATCCCTAAACAGGGGCTTCCGGCGGAGCCGGAAGCCCCTGTTTAAAAAATAATTCAATTGCGAGCTTGATGGCAACTTGAATTAAATAATACCTAATCGCTATGCAAACAAATCCGGTGGTCAAAATACTGATCCTGGAAAGTCAGATGATTATCGCAGCGGATGTGGCGCTCCAACTTTTAAGATTAGGCTACGATGTAATAGGGATCAATGCCCGCACGGAAGATGCCCTGAAGGCCATCAAAGATAAGCGCCCCGACATCGTTTTGATGAACATCAACATACAGGGTAAGGAGAGGCGGATTAGGACTGCCAGGATCCTTTCGAAGGCCTTCCTCATACCGGTCATTTTTTTGAGCGCTCACACTGACCGGGAGATTTTTAAGCAAGTCATCAATGCTCAACCCTATGCTTTTATCACAAAACCCTTTGATATAAAGGATCTGCAAAGGGGCCTGAAAACTGCTCTTGACAGAATGAATAGAGAAGGTTGGGGGGAAGAAAGGATAGACTCTTTATCCGGCAATAAGTTAGTACCTCACAAAAAATCCGTTTTCCCTTTTTTCCGTTCGGAAGACGATCCCTACCGTTCGGACAGCCGCTATGAATAATTTTTAATCCGATCCTACTTTGTAAAGCATTGTTTAACACTCAATAAAACACAAGACCATGAAAAAAATATTACTTACACTATTTGCCCTATTATGGCTCTCTACTATTTTTGCGACAGATTACACCTGGACGGGGAGCATTGATAATGATTGGGGAAATGCTGATAACTGGGCTCCTGCCGGCGCTACCCCTACAAATATTTCCGCCGGCGACAAGTACATCGTCAGCAGCAGCCTGCTCATCCAAATGAACCTCTCCTTCGGGAGTCCTACCGTCGAGAACAACGGTACCATCGAGAGCAACGGCGGCAACATCATCAACAGCGGCACCTTCACCAACAACGGTACCTTTACCAACAACGGCGCCTTCACCAACAACGACATCTTCACCAACAACGGCACCTTCGAGAACAACGGCACCTTCCGCTGCCAAAGCGAATTCTACAACTCAGGCCTCATTAACAACAGTGACCTCATCGAGAACAGTGACCTCATCGAGAACAACGGTACCATTAACAACAATGGTAGCTTCCGTAACTTTTACATCATCAACAACAACAGCACCATTAACAACTTAAACTTAGGCAAAATCATCAACTTCCGAACCATTAACAACTACGGCCTCATTGATAACGACGGCACCCTCGAGAACAATGACATCATCAACAATGAGGGAGTCATCAACAGTTGTGATGGTACCTATTTACGTAATGATCCGGAAGGAAACCCATTGGAATCACCATGTGATGCTGATGGCGATGGTGTAGATGACAACGAAGATAACTGCCCCCTCACGGCCAATGCTGATCAGGCCGACAACGATAGCGATGGATCAGGCGACGTTTGTGATCCCGATGATGATAATGATGGGGTAGCCGATGTAAATGATGCTTTCCCATTCGATGCATCAGAATCAGCTGACACCGACGGCGACGGCACCGGCGATAATGCAGATACCGACGACGACAACGACGGTCAGTCGGATAATGATGAAAATGCTTGCGGATCTAATCCACTGGACGGTAGCAGTACTTCTCCGGATAATGACGGCGATAATAGCCCTGACTGTGTAGACCCCGACGATGATAATGATGGGGTAGCCGATGTAAATGATGCTTTCCCATTTGATGCATCAGAATCAGCTGACAACGACGGTGACGGCATTGGCGATAATGCAGATACCGACGACGACAACGACGGTCAGTCGGATAATGATGAAAATGCTTGCGGGTCTGATCCACTGGATGGTAACAGTACTTCTCCGGATAATGACGGCGATAATAGCCCGGATTGTGTAGACCCCGACGATGATAATGATGGGGTAGCCGATAGCAATGATGCCTTCCCGTTTGATCCAACAGAATCCGCTGATAACGACGGCGACGGCACCGGAGATAATGCAGATACCGACGATGACAACGACGGGCAGACGGATGATGATGAAATTGCCTGCGGATCTGATCCACTAAATGACAGTAGTACTTCTCCGGATAATGACGGCGATAATAGTCCGGATTGTGTGGATCCCGACGATGATAATGATGGCGTAGCCGATAACACGGACAACTGCCCACTGGTTGCTAATGCAGATCAGCTGGATAGTGATACAGACGGATCGGGAGACGTCTGCGATGAGTCTTTTAGCGTTTGCATCGCCATTGGATCGCTCAAAACTGTGGTGGAAGGACTGCCCAACATTACTGGCAGCACTAAAACCTTTCTGCTAAAGAAACTGAATCAAGCCAGAGGTAAATTCGCAGATGACAGGAACAATGCAGCCATTGATAATCTGTTAGCCTTTATCGACAAAGTGAATGCTAAATCACCGGGTGAAATTTCTCCGGAAGAGGCCAATGCGCTTATTACCGCGGCCACTACGATTATCGACGGCATCAACAGTGGTCAAAATGACTGTTTTGGTGGCGGTCAAAACCTTATCAGTTCCGGTAACAGCAGCAATTCTGCATTTGATCTGGTTAGTCCCATAGGCTTGGAAGTCTATCCGAACCCAGCCAGCAACAGGGTAAATATTCGCTTTGATGCAATAGACGCCAAAACGCAGGTGGTTATTTACGACCTCCATGGGAAGCAAGTCTGGATGCAGGAAACCGAACCCTATCAGAATGTATTAAATGTGGACTTGTCATCAAGACAGTTCTTAACAGGTATCTATATCATCAGCGTTGCGAATGAGTATGGAACGCAGACGAAAAGAGTCGTTATCAATAAGTGACTTGTGATATGAAGGTACATGGGGTTGTGTAAAAAGTCCTTCGGCCTTTTCACACAACCAATAATATTCTTTTAGGAGGTCGTTTTAAGAAAAAAAACAAAGTTTTTTTCTTAAAACGACCTCCTAAATAAAATTTAATGGGGTGGGTAAAAACGCTCTGCCGTCGGCAAGCCTTTGGCGGCCGATGGAGGAACGAGTTTTTACACAACCCCATGCATGTTAGATAATCCGTGACCTACTTATCTAAAAAAAAGAGCTGGCATCAGGGATGGTGTCAGCTCTTTTGGTGGGGCGATTATTTAACTATAGCCACTTATCTACATCTCCTTACCACTCGGACAGTGAATCCTACCGCTTGGAAGTTACCACTGACTCCTTTTCCTATTCCTCCTATCTTGGCCATACATAATAACCAATCGCTCTGCAAACAAGCTGCTTAACAATTACCATCCGTTTATTTAAACACAAAATTTATAGTCATGAAAAAATTACAACTTCATCCAATGAAAAATTTGATCATCGCAGTCCTTTTATTTCCTCTTCTGAGCTTTGTACCTAAAGAATCCGTAAGTACGGAGGCAGTGGCTGCACCTTCAACGGTAGAACAGGAATGTAAATGCCCGAAAAATCCTGGATTAGGGCTTTTATGGCAAAAAATAGAGCCTTCAGAAGACAACCCTAATACAATTTGTCGTTTAATTATGTTTAAAAATTCCCTGCCGGGTATACCAGTAAGGACCATTACTGAGATTCCCGCCCAATGTGATTAATCAAAATAGTTCTTATACCAGTCACGAAGTAGTCGGGGACAAATGAAAAGAGGCATTACCTACTGTGCGGAAGTTTAATCTCAGCAGCTGGGGTAATGCCATTTTATGTTTTTGACCTGGTTTAGGAATTTTATGCTGCCTGCCCGGAATTGGCATAGGTGCCGTAATAAATAGATCGAATACCTTCTTTTTGCATATGGCCCCACAAACGCTCAATCAAGTTCAGGTTGGGCGGGTAAGGTAGCAGAAATATAAATTCAATCCGCTAGTTGGCTGCCCATTTTTTGTAGCCCCACTACACATGGGCGTTCAACCTACACCTGCTTCAATTAAGCGCTCCAAAATTGCCACATCCTCTTTCCATTTTTTGAGCGCCCGCTCGTAAGCTGCCTGTGTTTTGATAAGCCTCAGGGTGTACGGGCGTTTTTTTCTGATCGTTTCCATTTTCAAGTCTATCTGAACATCTTTGACAGCCCATTCCATTTCAGTTCGGTAAGACTGATTTCGCTGGTAGTCAAACACCTGTTGAGTGGGGGAACTGAGGAAAGGACGGAGGATCTCCCAAATTTTCTGGTTACTTGTTGACTCAGGCGTCTTTCTTGCCCAATCGGAAGGGGGAGAAGGTTTAACTGCCGTACGGGCCTTTAGATCCTGAAGGCAAGCTTCGTATATAGCCCGGGCTAGCTTCCTGCCGTTGTACTTTCCGGAAAGCAAAATGGGTACCAGAACCTGGTTAACATACTTTCGTGGCATCGGACCGGTGATGCGCTCCAATATCCCCTTTATCCAATCCGGATATGTTTCGGTTTGGGAACTTAGCGCCAAAACGTTTTCGACAGTGGCAGCGGCCGCCTCTTTACGACTTGGCCTATCACCTACATAGTAATAGGAGGTTTCCTTCAATTGATGAAGTTGGACACTGCACTGAAATCAACAGCTTCGTACCTTTTTTCTTCCTCAACGACCTCCACCTTAAAGCTGGCAAGCAGTTGCCTGGCATATTCTTGGGGCTTAAGCTCAGCATCGTTCCAATGCTGCAGGTAATACTCCAGCCATTGCAGCCTTACCGAAACAGAAAGGCTCTCCAACAGCCTGGCATGGTGTTTTTGGGGCCACAGAATCAAGGCGCCGTAATGATACCAATATTCAATAGTCATACCTGCATTGCCGGTATACCCTTCTTCCTCTTGTTCAATGGGTTTTCCTTGTCCCATTTCGAGTTCAGAGAGAATATTCTCTTCCCGGATAAGCGCTTCTCCCAGGCCAGGCGCTTCCTCGTCAGCCCAATGTTCAATCGTGGTGTATTCCTCGTAAACTTCTCCCAGAGTCCCTTCACCGAGTTTTTCCTCTTCATAGTAAGGGCGGCGGCCGTAACCGTAATAGTAGTCGGCCCCTTCTAATTGTCCCATCATGTAATGCGTAACTAAGCCCAATCGGGCGAAATAGCCTGCTGCTTCAGCAGCTTCCATGAGCGCTTCGGCCCGGGGCCGGTCGTGATGTTTTAAATGAGCCAACGAAAAATTGGTCGGCGTATATTGATGTCCCAGCAGGACAGCCTTTGGCCAATGCTCCATGGATTTGGCCATCGATTGGAACAATTCAGTCATTTTCGTGGCCTGACTCATGAACTGCGGCCCACCAATTTTTTTAGCGCCCCCAGATTGCAAAAGGTTGTAAACCAGGCAAACCCTGTAGCCCGAGGTGACCGGCTTTATCTCGTGTTCACAATCGGCAAAGAAGGCGATGTAGGGTATTTTGTAATTACTTGCGGCTGACGACATGCCAATGGTTTCTTCTCTACCGTCAAAACGAACGACTAGTTCTCCTCCGGTATGGGGGGAAGGCAGGCCGACCACCAATGTGGCAAACATGCCCTTCTCCTTCTCTGAATCCTTATGGGGCAGAAAAAAATCACCCGGCTCATAGATCAGCATTTTGTACAAGGAAGCGGTTACAGGCTGCTTTTCAATCCCCAGCCCCTTTTTCGCCGCATTAATAATCTTCTCGGTGTTTTTTTTCCAGTCCTTATTGCCGAACGACAACTGGCCGGCGTCAATTTCCCAGGCGCTCCGGACAGAAGGGTCGGTAATGGTCTGGCGGCCCTTTCCAAACGGCGCCTTTTTGGCTATCTTGATGATCTCCTTTATCTGGATTGGATTCAGGGGAAGCCCTATTTCGCCGACACCTTCCAACCGTAGGCCGGGATGGATGAACTTCTTGATCCCCGAGCTTACAAAGGACCCATTTCCCTCAATAGTTTTCAATTGGTTAAGCAGTTGTTTATCCAGGTTTTTCATCGTCTCGAATTGATGGTTTGTAAAAGCGCCTTGTTCAGCTGCTGGTAGTGGCAGATGTAGGTATCAGGTAATTGATACTAGGTAAAACAACGCTTAACATTACCCTCTTGCAATTAACTGAAAAACAGACAAAAGCGCCAGTTTTATAAAGAGAAGTTATTTAAATCTTTGAAAACGGCGTCTTGGAAATAACCGCGAGGCGCAATTGAGATTGTACATCGGGATTGATGCTGAAGAAAATGCAGAACAGAGTGCCCTGAAAATACACGAAAGGAATCAAAGAGCCGCGAAATATACTTGTAATATGAGTACAGCACTTAAACAGATATTTGAACAGGTACATAAATTGAGCCGTGCCGAGCAATTGCTTTTGCTTTCTTCTATCGCTCAATTACTAAGCGAAAAGGAAGCCGAGCAAATGCCAGACGGTGACATTGTGCAATCCGTTCTCTTCCGCAAACCTTTTATCACAGAGGGGGACAAAAGTATTGATCCGACAGGCCTGTTCGGAATTTGGAAAGGCAAACGCCGGAATATACGGGAGATCAGACAAAAAGGGTGGAAACGCGACTAATCGCTAAATTATGGAGCTTACAAGTCGTGCGAATTGATCACCTCCAGCCCTTGTATTTTATTAAAGTCGGAAATGTTTCTGGTGATCACTTTTAAGTTATGGACCAGGGCCGTGGCAGCAATGACCGCATCAGGTAGTTTTATTTTGTACGCTTTGCGTAAATCAATCGTTTTTTGGACCACAGCGTCGGAAAGAGGAAGCACATTGCAGGATGCTATGAATGCTTCAAGCGTTTGCATTTCAGCAGCAGGACCGTTAAAGCCGAGGAGTTCAATTTGATTGATAACAGAAATGTGGTGGGTATTAAGGTCAACGATATCTTGTAGCTGATTACTTGCGGATGATGGCAACATACCGCCCAAAAATTCAATGACAGCGTTGCTATCTATCAGATATTGCGTTCCCATTCTTCCCGGCTTTGCTCTACAGATTCAAGAAGTTCGGAAGCAGTCTCTTTAGAGATACTACCAGCCCATTGGCGTTTAGGCTCTTTAGCCGGATCATCGGCCTTAATCAAACGCAGGATATTTAGCTGCTCCAATTGCTGCAATAAGGCCAGGGCTTTATCACTGAGCAATTCTACTTTTATGGTGTTATTGGTCATATATCAAAGTTTTCTACACAATCAAACATAAGTAAAATTAGCAACAAATGAGATAGCATCAAAGTTCCGATCCAGATATTGGCATGCATTACCCAATTGAACCATTCATAGTTAATTTCAAACCGTAAAAAATGGAATGAAAAGTGTTAAGAAAAAAGTACAGACGTCTCGTCTAAGGAATTTTAGACCTCAAAAACGGGTTCTTTTCTCTATTCACCAGCCCTCCTCAAATTTCCGTCCATAAAAAAGTTATCCCCTGTTTCTGTGGTTGAAATCGTGGATAAAATCTTCCACACTTGACCGGCTGGATGGATACTTTCCTAAATTGAAAAAGGCCTGGAGGTTTTCCAAGCCTTTTTTTATGTAGACCCACTAGATGGGCCTGGTTAAAACTCTTATCCGGGGTTTTCACTCCATAACCCCTTCAAAATAAGGGGTTTCCACCATTCTTCAAAATTTTCCGACACTTCTTGAAAGTAAATACAGGAACAGAAACGACAACGGTTGCGACAACGGTGTCAATGTGGATCATGGAATTTATTTTCGTAACCACAACACTTTCAAGATGGCAGTTTTACCAACACCCAAGTTTAATCTGCGCTCTCTAAAGGCGCAATTTGAGACATCCATTCTTCTCGTCTACCGCTACAATGGACTTCGTCTCGTCTATTCCACCGGTCTTGCTATTCATCCCAGAGATTGGGATGCCAGAATTCAAAGACCTGTTTTCCGAAAACAGAGAGAGAACCTCTTTCTGATCAAGAACAAGCTCGAAGAACTGGCTTCTACCTGCATGGATATCTATATCCAGAATGATTACGGAGCTATCAGCCTGAAAGATTTCAGGAAAGAGCTTGATATCAGAACGGGCAAAATTGAACTTCAGGAACTTCCCAATGGTGAATTGGGCATTGTTTTCCCTTCCTTCTTTGAATTCATGGATCAGGAAATTGAGGAGATGATAGCGACCAATATGAAGAGGAATAGCTGGAAGATGTACAAACTACACACCGGTATCCTCAAGCAATTTGCCAAAAAGAAATTTCCCAGAAGAAAATCCTTCGATTATGAGGATGTTGACTGGAATTTCAGACTCAAGCTCATTGATTATCTAGCTGAAAGGAAGGTGCAAATTGAATATGGTAATAAGACTTTAAAAGTCTTAAGGCAATTCCTGGAACTAGCAAGAAGAAAGAAATACCACTCCAATACCGATTATCAGGGAGTAGGATGGACAATTACCCGTAAAAAAGCAAAAGGGCAAAGAGCGGTTTTGACTGTTGATGAACTCCAACACCTGGCAGATATGAACTTCAAAGGCCATTTAGCCAAGGTTCGGGATATCTGTCTGATCGGAGCTGGTACCGGACAAAGATTCAGCGATTTCAGCCGATATACGCCTGATAATTTCTATCGCACCATCAATAATATTCCCATACTCTCGGTAATCTCAACTAAAACCGATACACCTGCCAAGATTCCACTCAATATCTTCCCCTGGCTGATTCCTGTACTGGAAAAACACCATTACCATACTCCGACTATGACCATGCAGAAATACAATGAAGGAATTAAGGAAGTATGTAAGCTGGCCGGATTTGATGAGAATATCCTAAAAGTAGAACAGTATATGGGAAGGAAGGCAAGGGTTGAAAAATCCAATGTCCCAAAATATAAAGAAATCTCCTCCCATACCTGCCGGAGATCCTTTGCGACCAATCTTTATAGGATGGGTTATTCCTTAGCCCAGATCATGCCGATGACCGGCCATGCTACCGAATCGCAGCTTAGAGAATATATCGGCATTGATAATGAAATGAATGCTGAGGAAATCGCTCTTTCCATTATGGAAAAGAGAAAAACCAAGGCTGCCTTTTTGAAGAATCAAAAAGCGGCTGGATAGCCCTTTCTATGTGCTTTTGAAAAGAAAAAATAATTATCAAAGAATAAAAATCTCCAACAATGAATAATATGCTCATCAATGATGATTTTGGAAAATCCATCAAAAAATTAAGAGGTATTCTGCCTGTTTTGAGTTTTACGCTGCTGATAGCGACTTATGTTATTTCAGCAATAATTATGGGAATCTTTCATGCTCAGAAAGCCCCCAATATTGGTTTTACCATTGCAGCTTTTCTGATTCCATTTGCCATACAAGCGGGCAGGGGGACTCTGGTATTCTTTTTTCAGTTGAACCCAACGAGAATTCAGGGAAAGCTTTCTTTTGGACTTATTGCGGCTACTGCAATGCTTATTCTATCTCTGATCGAAGCTTACCTAGTGATGAATCCTTACGGCCTGTCCTGGATCATTTCAGTGGCAATGCTCATGGTCATCGGTTGGATTATAGAAATTATGATTCTCAAGGAAACGATATTTGCAACCCAGGTCGAGCTTTTTCAGGATAAGGACAAATGGAATGAGGTCAAAGGCTTTTACATCGCTCAGGTTGAGCTAACGAAGTTTTTGAAGGATATTAAGAAAGGAGAAGTTCCTACTCCACCAGAGGCTTTTAATAAGCCTGAGATTGTTGAAAAAGAAGATGGTGATTCACTACCTCAGGATAAAGCGGTTAAATTACTCAAAGAAATAAACAGCCATTTGGAGGGAAAGGACAAAAACTCTTCTCTGAACGGTCAGGAGAAGGGCGGGGAATAACAGATTTTTATGGTGTCGTTCTGGATAAGGGCGACCCGTATTTATCTCATAATTTTGACCGGCTTGAAAAAAGATTTCGAAAGAGATATCAGGCTTCACTTGATAAAAAATTGAAAAGGGAGAAGGGCGGTAAACCACCTCACAAGACTATTTTGAAATCTATTGAGGATAATGAGAAGAGGCTTTTGATGGTGAGGGTTTTGAGACATATTTTTATTGGAGTAAAAAGTTAATTTTCTCCTCAGTTTTACAAGGGTTTGAAGGAAAAAACCTTTTAATCATTTGTGATAAAGGAGTTATTTACTTAAATTGAGAAAAACTAAATCTTAAAAACTCATGTTATATTCTTATCAGTTGAAATTAATTTCTCTCTTAATATCAATGTTTCTTTTATTAGGAATTCATTTCTGTAAAAGTTCCCAAGCTAGAAAAGGATAATAATAAGTAGAAGAAAATAACACTATTATGGATGGTTTCTTCTCCTTTAGGCATTTCATAAATCTAATGAAAAACTTAGAACGTGTTTGGAAATTTGAGCCATGGCTCATTTAATTTTATTTAAGCTCATTGAAATATTAGCTAAAAGGATCATTGCCTCGGCTGAAGTCGTTGTACGTTCATAGTCAATGACTAACCTTCGGAAGAAATTGAACCAAGAAAAAGTACGCTCCACAATCCATCTCTTTTTGATAGGCACAAAGCCTTTTTGAGAAGGTGGCTTCGAAGCAATTTCAATTTCTACTTCAGGTATCTGCTCTTTAGCATAGTCGATAAATTCTCCCTGATAGGCTTTATCTGAGAGGATTTTCTTAAATCGACTGCTACACGAATAAGCCTTGTCAATCAATGATTTACCTGCTTTACTGTCATGTAAATTAGCTGCATGAACAGCTACGCACCATACCAGACATAGAGTGTCGACCATCAATTGTCGCTTTCGACCGTTGACGTTTTTAGCTCCATCTATGCCTCTTTCTTCGGCTATACGAGGAGCTAATTTGACACTCTGGCTATCTACACAGGCCATAGATGGGTCAGAAGATTCTCGATTTTGCCGACGTCTGGATTCATAGTTCATGACCAAATTCAGGTTGTCAATCGTCCCATCTTTTGACCAAATCCGAAAGTAATAATAGACAGATTGCCATTTATAGAATCTTTTACTATCCAGATTCCGCCATTGGCTGCCTGTCCTAACTATCCACAGTATGGCATTTACAACTTTTCGTAAATCAAGTTTCCTTTTTCGCTCGATGGGAAGCATATCTTTTATATATTCCCATTGAGAATCAGTCAGTTCTTTGTATTGAGAACACATATCTTTTTTTAATTGGTATTATTTCAAAGATATGGACTGATTCTTTTTTAGCTTTCATTTAGGCCTTTGCCTCAAATTCCCAAACACGCTCTTAATATAATGTAATCTTTTAGTCATTTAGGTGTAATATCTAATTTCATCCCTTTCAAGTAAAAATTAAGTCTTTAAAGCTTAAATCATAAACCTTGTTTATAGTCATTTTGGGCACTACCCAATTTTTTATTTAATAAAGAAATCATTTTTTAAGATGAAAAAGGTATACTCTTTAACATTTCAGTTAGCGTTATGTGTAATTTTTATTTACTTAACTTCTTTTAAAATACGTCAAGACCAAGACAACCCAAATTATTCGCAAGTTGGCAATGTTGTTTATTCTGTCCTTAAATATGAAGATTTCATAAAAGTTAATGGTCCAGGTTGGGTTTATTTAGACGGTGAAAAATATCCCGACTCGGAATTGGCCCTTTTTTATAATGCAGGAAAACTTCCTGATGCAAGAGGAACCTTTATCAGGGTTTTAGATAATCAAGATGATCCCCAAAAACGAAGAGATATTTATAGAAATTTTGGAGAAACCCCTGGCCATTATCAAGGGGATAGGACAAGGATTCCTAAAAACGTAAAGCTCCAACAGGATACCCATAACCATCCTATTAGTCAAATAAGAAGAGCATTTGTAGCTGGAAATCAAAGAAAAACTGGAGAAGAATATTCTACTCCAGGGATGGTTAGTGAAAATAGGTTCCCATCAACTGATAATGACACTCATAATCATGCTATTCTAGGAGGTCATAAAGAGACTGCACCAAAAAATATTATTTTATACGCTTATATAAAAATAAACTGAATATTATGACTCTTAAATACTTTGATGTTATTCAAAAGCCATACATTTTCCTTATTGCAGGAGTTATTTTCACATTATTATTTATAAACTCTACTTATCCAGAAAATAAAAAAAATGGTGTGGGAGATGTTGTTTTCTCGGTTCTTAAACCTGGAGATTTTAAAAAAGAACATGAAGGAGAATGGGTATTATTATATGGAGGTAATTTTCATGATTCAGAACTAGCAGACATCTATGGCATTGAAAATATACCCGATGCTAGGGGGAGATTCATTAGAATTATTGATACTATTGGAGGGAGAGATAAAGGTAGGAAACTTAAAACTCAGAAAATTGGAGATCATCAAGGCGAGGCAGTAAAAATTCCGGAATTAAACACAGATGTTAGTGGAACCCATAGACATAATATGGGGTATGGTGTTAGGTCTGATCAAGGGTTCAATAATCAAAATGAAGCAAAAGGTGGTTTAGG
This sequence comes from Bacteroidia bacterium, assembly GCA_030430845.1. Taxonomy (GTDB): domain Bacteria; phylum Bacteroidota; class Bacteroidia; order Chitinophagales; family Saprospiraceae; genus JANQPA01. The sequence continues at coordinate 23,050 of JAUIKE010000127.1, forward strand.
CCAGGCAGCTGGGGCTAGAACAGATGCGTGGTTTTATCACACGAGTACAGGTGGAAGTGAGCATTCTCATAAAACCAAACCGGTTGGTAATGAAACCCGACCTGAAAATATAATTCTCTATGCGTACATTAAAATTAACTAGAATGACCCTGTTAAAATTATTATCATTATCTCTTTGCCTCCTTTTAATTTCTGTAACTCCGATTTCGAACTCTACTATTTTGCAGGGTTTCGAAGTTCAGAATTCCTCTATTTCAACCTGCAAAATAATACAAAATTCAGGTTTCAAGGATATTGAAGATGGTTACCAACCAGTAGAATTTGATGCAACCGAATTTTTAGAAGACTGGAAAAAAAGTTACGAGTCTTCAGAGAGCACCCTACGAAATTGGCGAATTGGAGCAAATATTACTGCGGGAGCAGCAAAGGTAGTAAAGGACGGGACTCTTGATCTATTAGATAAATTGTCCGATCGTGTACCTGTAAAAAATCCATCGATTACACTAATAAAACCATTTGCAAAATCTTTGGCTAACAGGGTAGGTGAAAGCCTTATTGATGTTCTTAGAGATGAATTTATTGAAGGGCGTGAAATAGAATTTGAACAAAGAGTTAGAGAGTCTCTAGATCTATTCTTGGTTAGTCAAAAATACTCTTCTAATAGTTTACCTGAAAATACTGAGCAACTAAAAAAAAGTTATGGTATCTATCTTAGTACTCAACCTGGAAAAGAAAACCTTGGGGTCTTTAATAAAATCATGCTTGAAAAAGCTTATGGATTTATAGATGCAAATCGGTCACTAATTGAAACTAATATTGAGGACCTTAGTAAGATGAAAACTCGACTAGGAAAATTGGAAACCGAATATAAAGGATTATCTGACCAAGTTTACCAGACTAAAAAAGATATAAAAAAGAATAGTCGAGCAATAGAAAAAGTTAGAGACGAATTACGAGCAGAAATGAATCAAAAGTTTGCTGAATTTGAAGAGTCTTTAGCAAATATTGCAGAAAACCAACAGAAAAACTCGGAAGCAATAGATAATATTTCCGCTAATGTTAAAAAGAACGCGCAGAGGATAAGCAGTCTTGAAAAAGATATGTCCGAAGTAAAAGGGACATTAAAAGATTTTGATCAGAAGTTAAAAGAGCATGATAGATTAATTGGAGAGAATAAATATTATATAGAAGTATTAAGCTCATATTCTTACAATTCCTTAGATTTAGATGGGAAGGTTAAAGCTTTTGAAAGAAAGGACTTACCTTTTATAAAAAGACTTGCTAAAGAAAACCCAGAAGAATATCAGGCAAAACTGGATACTCTTAGAAATTTAAAAGATAGAAAAGATTTCGTTCAAATTGCTAGTGCTATACAGCAAATAGGGAATAATGCCTACTCAACCTTAGTTGATAATGGTTTTCTAAAAGGGAAAGATGCAGAAAGGGTCGGAAAATTCATGCAGTATTTCAATGCAGCGACCAATATAGGTATTGCTTATGCCAATCCAAATCCAATGACAGTTTCAAGTGCAATATTTTCAACAATGTCACTCTTTGGGAAGAAGAAAAGTAAAAAACCAAGTCCTGAAATGGTAATGCTGAGAAAGATATATGAGCGAATGGAAGAAAGATTCAACATAATAGATAAGCGTCTTGATGTGATTGACAAAAAAATAGATGCCCTAATTGAATTAAATATTGAGATTCATTCTAGTTTAATAGAGTCAATTGAAATAAACAAAGAAATCAATAAAATAAGGTTTGATAATATCGATAAAAAACTTGATGTTATTAGTGGAAAGGTTGATAAAACGATTGAAATGATTCGTTTTTCTAACGAGGCCTTAAAGTTTCTTATCTGGGAGAAAATTCTGGTATGTAATGGTGCAAATGATGCTTATGTATCTAGGTTTGGAAATCTGTCTTATGAAATGTCGAACTATAAAGAGTTAAGAGATTTTTATCCGAATTGTAGCAATTGTATTTTGGGTTTAATACAAGCAGCTGAAACTGCAGGTGATTTTTATTTTAAACGCAAATTGCCTTCGAATCTTACAGATCATTTATCCTATTTCAAAATTTATGAGCCAACTTTTGATATTTATAATTCATTTTATTCTCCAACTACAAGGCTAAAATTAAATATTAGTGCTTCCATTCCAGTTAGTTCTATTGGCAATAATTATGCCCTATTTCGAGCATTTCGACGCGATAGTACGCTGGTATCAAATAAAAAAGCCTTTGAAAAAATTACCGAAAAGGATAACTTAATAAATCCTTACGATCTTTTCTTATTTACAGACTATTATTTAAGGTTCGTTCTTCAGTATAATGATTTTCTAAATACTGAGGTAGGAGGGACATTACCCATGAGATCTCTAGATGAATACCTAAACTTATCCTCTATTTCAAAAAGTAATAATACACAAAGAATAGTGAAACACTTGAAATTTCTTCACGATTTAACAGAAAAAGCATTAATTCAACAAAATATCCTTTCAGGCCATCACCTAGTAGATAAAATATATGGAATTCTTTATGAGGGGACTTATCAAAATGTACTCTACCCGATGGTTATGAGTAGATTTTTGAAAAAGCGAGGAAAAGTAAGATTTTGTGTTCACCACAAACTCAAAAACCACTTTTCCTCATGGATTTACATCCACTAGCAAAG
>JAUIKE010000355.1 GCA_030430845.1 Bacteroidia bacterium
GGATCCATTCTGGGGTCCTAGCTTCGGCTGGGGAGCCGGATGGGGCTTCAGACCTGGATTTTCTATCAACATAGGATTTGGTTTTGGCAGTCCATTCTGGGGCTCACCTTGGGGTAATCCATTTTATCGACCTGGATGGGGAGGATTTTACGATCCTTTCTGGGGACCAAGCTACGCCTGGGGAGGCGGATGGGGTCCCGGATGGGGAATGCCTATCTATGGTAACCGACCAATTTATGTATTGCCAGGTAGCGAATTTGGAGATAGAAGAATCGTGAGAGGGGCAAGACCTACTCGCGGTGCATCCTTAGCTGGAGTTTCAGGAGACAGAAGCAGTGCAGTATTGCCAAACACATCAAGAGCTCAAGCACGTAGAAGTGCAATGTCCAATAGAAGTTTGGTTTCTTCTGATCGCTCTAGGGTCCCTGCCAGAGACTTCTCAAATAGTCAATCAGATTATTATAATTCTAATAGATCTAGAATAGCCAATTCTTCTCCTAGGAATACAGGATCTGCAGCTATGAATCGATCATCTGCGACTCGTTCTAGAAGTGCTATGCCAACTGCAAGACCTTCTACCAGAACTATGGATAGAAGCGGATACGCTCCTTCAAGATCTATGAACAATTACAATTCAAGAAGAAGCACTAGCCCTTCTTATAATAGAAGTGCTATTCCTAGTAGAAGTTCTAGTCCTTCATACAATCGTGGTACAACTAACAGAACATATACACCAAGCCGCAGCTCTAGCACTCCAAGTAGAATGAGTACTCCATCGAGAAGCTCATCTAGTGGAGGTATGAGATCTTCTGGAGGTGGCGGTGTCTCGAGAAGTAGTTCCTCATCAGGATCGAGAGGAGGAAGGGGAAATTAATTCCCCTTTTTTTTTGAATTAAATTTATCCGTTTCAATCATTTTTTCGTTTGGCCATTGGGGGTACACAGTGGTCTCTAGGTGGTGATGTATCAAATATCGCCGGCAATCCTGCGGGCTTAGGTTTTTTCAGAAAATCAGAAGCTTCAATTAGCTTGGGATATAGTGATTGGGGAGTTCAGACAAATTATCTTGGACAAAATAGATCCTACAACACTTCTAATTTTTCTGCACCTAACCTATCCATCGTATTTGCTAACCCAAAAGGAGTAATGGAGAGGGGTTCATTTAAAGGTGGGTCTTGGGGAATCAGCATTCAGCGTATTGCGAATTTCAATTCTGAATTTGGTTATTTTTCAGATGCTTTAGGAGAAACCTCAATTATTGATTTTTACCTCCAAGATGCTTTTGGTATACCTGAAAGCCAAATTGAAACATTTGGTATCACCGGAATGGCATATCAAACTTATCAGATAAATCCAGTAGCATTTGATCAGGATGGCAACCCCATTGCCAATCCAGACACTTATGATTCCTTTGTTTTAGGGCTCCCCTTTCAGGATGAAAACGTTTTGCAGGAAGGCTCATCCAACCAGATTACCTTTGGATATGGAGCCAACTTCGACCATAAGCTTTTCATAGGAGGTTCTTTGGGAATAAGATCGCTCAGTTATTTCTCACAGAAAGTTTATAACGAAGAGTTCATTGACGAACCTCTTTTTGCAAGTTCCCTTCGTGAGGATTTGTTTATCAACGGGGCAGGATTCAATCTAAATGTAGGAGTAATCTATAAGCCAATCGACTTCTTGAATTTAGGATTCAACTTCCAGAGTCCTACTTGGTATGGATTGAATGAAGAATATCAAGCTTCCATGGTCGCTGAGTATAACAACTTCTATTATGAACCTGAGGATATCACCTTAGGTAGACAAGAAGCCGTGACGGACCTTTTCATTAACAACTTTAGATTAAACACACCATTGAGATTAGGCGGTGGAGCTACTTTCTTTTTGGGGAAAAATGGTTTTATCTCAGCCGATGTGGACTGGGTTGATTATTCTGCAGCAAGAATCAACTCCAATAGCTTCAATGAAGGACCGGATAACCAGGCCATTCAAAGCCTATACACTAGTACAATAAATTATCGAATCGGTGCTGAGGGAAGAATTAACAAGTTTTACATCAGAGGAGGTTATGCTCACTTTGGGGACCCTTTTGCAGATAATTTTATTGATAGAAGCACTACTCAGATCAGTGGAGGTCTTGGAGTAAGGCTCAACAGCTTCAATATTGACTTTGCTTTGGTGAGCCAACAATCTAGTGCATTGTACCAGTCTTACCAGGTCCTGGACAGTCAAAATAATAATATCGGACCAATTACCGATGTAGAAAATTCAATTATCAATGGTGTATTAACTATCGGATTGACTTTTTAAAATACTTATCAATTCCATAATTAGAAACTCAGCGGAGAAATCATTTCCGCTGAGTTTTATTTTTGCCTGATCATAAAACCTTCCACGCTGAGCGAGTAGATTTTTTAACTTCAAGGTGATTTCGCCGGTATCCAGACCTTCAAACATTGGTCTATTAGATACCCTGGAGTGTTGAAGTCTAGAGGAAATTTCATTCAAGGGCACATCCAGATAGACTGAGATTCCCTTTTGATTGATGAGGTCCATATTATCGTTGAAACATGGACATCCACCGCCTGAAGCCAAAACAAAAGACTCTTTATTGCTTAGCACCCTTTCAAGTTCTTTTGATTCTAATTCGCGGAAAGCCCCCTCTCCCTTTTCTGAAAAAATCATGGGAATGGTTTTTCCAGACTGCTGCTCAATCAGCCTATCCAGATCTAAAAAATCAACTCGAAGTTCTTTTGCCAAGACCTTACCAAAGGTACTTTTCCCTGATCCAGGAAGTCCGACAAGAACAACTTTAAGCGCCTCCATCATTGAATAAATAAATCTAGAGCTTCAGAAGCAGTAGGCGTATTGTTATGGTGATATTTAGCTAAAACGGTACCATCCTTCATGATTACAATACCCGGGTTGGATCTAATAATCGTTTTTACAACAGTTGCATCCGACTGCATCCCAATAATACTCCATCCATTCTTTGAAATAAAAGCATCGATCTCTTCCTGTGGTGCAGCCGCCATCAGTACCACATCGACCGGAGCTCCTTCCATGTTTTTAACCAAATCGTGAATATCCGGCAAATTATCCTGGTCAAATTTCCACATGTTAGGGCTCAAAATCAGAACTTTATTGCCTGCAAAAATGAAATCAGACTGATCTCCTGACTCATTCCAAACTGAGAAATCCGAGATCTTTGGTAAAGCCTCAGGGTTTTTCAAATTCATCTCCACAAATTCATAACTCTTGTCTGTAGGGTATTGATCCATGGTAAGCAACTCTCCGTCTTTTTTCATGACATATGAATATTGCAATGGTTCGGATGGCTGCATATTGGTGGGAATATTTACCCCTACTTTATACGCACGAAAATCAATGAAAGGAAGATTTCTGATAGCGGTCAGGGAAAGGACAAAACAGAAGACACCAACCAACCACACAACACGTTTCTGCCAAGCTGAGGAAGATTTGGGCAAATGCTTTTTTAAAGCCAGGATTCCCAAAATCATCACCAGCAATATAATATCCTTATAAAAAGACTCCCATGGTGTCAACTTGATAGCATCTCCAAAACATCCACAGTCAGTCACCTTATTAAAATAGGCAGAAAAGAAAGTGAGAAAGGTGAAGAAAAGGATCATTCCGGTCAAAGACCAGACCGTCAACTTACTTCGAACCCCAAGCATGAGCATTACCCCAAGGACTACCTCAAGTACTACTAGAAAAACTGCTAAATAAAGAGCAATTGGCTTCAAATAAACAAAAAAGCCCGCAATATCATTGGAAAAAACATCGAAATACTCCTCCAATTTAATGGCTGTTCCGACCGGATCATTGACTTTGATCAGCCCTGAAAAAATAAATAAGCCTCCTACCAAAATTCTTAAAACCCAGAGTATCCCTTTAGCTAGCATGATGGTATCCCATTTTGATTAAACAAAAAACTGCATAATTAATCATATCCTGATAATTAGCCTCAATTCCTTCAGAGACCAGTGTTTTGCCCTGATTATCTTCGATTTGCTTCAGACGAAGCAATTTCATCAGGATAATATCAGTCATAGAACTGACTCTCATATCACGCCAAGCTTCGCCATAGTCATGATTTTTATTTTCCAATAAGCCCCTGGTCAAATCTACCCACTGATCGTAATGCTTTTCCAACTCCACAAAAGGGAGTTCCATTCGCTCATCATCTTTGAAGGATATCTGTATTAAAGCGATGAGAGAATAATTGATAATCCCTATAAAATCATCTTCCAATGGATCATCTATTTTCTGACTACCCTTTTCCTGTACGGAACGAATCCGTTGAGCTTTGATGAAAATCTGATCTGTAATTGATGCAAGACGCATTATCCGCCAAGAAGTCCCATAATCGAGCGTTTTCTTACGAAAGAGTTCTTTACATCGACTGATTACTTGTGTATATTCGCTATTGGTTTTAGTTTCCAATTTCTTGCTGTTTTAATGAGCCTTATATCTTTTCCTTCGACGATCGAAGATAAATTATTTCCTC
>JAUIKE010000128.1 GCA_030430845.1 Bacteroidia bacterium
AAAGATTTTAAAATCTCAGAAAACCCTTATTTTTTCTGTCTCTCTTTCCAAATTTTCAATGAACTTTTTGCCGAGCTAAAAGTGTACGGCAATGAAAAAAGAAAGAATTTAAACTTTTGTATTGAGTCAATAGCAATAGCAATCTCAATCTCAATGGCAATAGCAACCTCAATACTTTTGTACATTGCCATTGAAATTGTTATTGAGATTGTTATTGCTATTGACCTTATTAACCAACCTTCACTACCAATGAAAAAACAATTGCTCTTTTTCATCCTCCTTTTTTTTATCCAAACCCTAAATGCCCAATCTCCCGACACCCTCAAAGCCTGGTTCTACCGGGGCTTTGATATGGCCAAGGAGTATTCTCTTTACACGCAGGAAGTCAACTGGGACAGCCTGGAAACAGAGTTGGATCCATACGTGCAAAAAATCGAAACCCTTGAAGATTTACGCATCCCTTTGGTCGGGATCATCAACGCTTTGCGGGATCATCATGGCCGTTTTTTGTACAAATTCCAGCCACTGGCTCATATGACCGACTATTCCCAGTCCCGCAATAAAGATAATCGCTCGACAAGTATGGCCAAATGGCAAGCCGTTAACCATGACAATGGAGGCCACTTCTCTAAATTATTGCAAGATGATGTCGGCTACATTCGTGTCGTTGGAGTGGGGCCCCAGGAGGATATCCAGCAGGTGGCATCTAAAATACGAGATGGTATGGCAGAATTAGCCAAACAGGGTGCCGAGAAATGGGTACTCGACCTTCGCTACAACGGCGGCGGCAATATGTACCCCATGCTCGAAGGCCTCGCGCCCCTGCTCGGTGATGGGGCTGTAGGAGGAGCCAAAATGGGAAATGGTCAACGGGTGGCCTGGCATATTCAAAACGGACACTTCTGCCGCGGAGGCTACTGCCCGCTTGAACTGCCCTCCAGTCCCGAAATCAAAAGTGATGCCAAGGTAGCCGTCCTGCTCAGTAAATATACTGTCAGCTCCGGAGAGGTGGTGGCTACTTGTTTCAAAGGGCGTAAAAACACCCGCTTTTTTGGAGATGCCAGCGGAGGATATTTAACGGAAACCAATTGGCGGCCAATTAGTGAAGACCTGCACATCTCCATCGCCGTAAGCAGATATATGGACCGCTGGGGAAACATCTATGACAAGAACATTCCAGTCGATGAAAAAGTCCCCTTTGAAGTGGAGGAAGATTCTTCCAAAGACCAGGGAATCCAAGCGGCTTTAAATTGGTTGACTCCCAAAACTCAAAAAAAAGGCCGCTAAATTGGCCATTTTTCAATTTTTTTCTCTCCAACTCAAACTTTTTTCTCCTCTCTCCCATCCTTTTAATAGTTAATAAATGGGTAGAAAGTAGAAGGTAAATAGTAGAAGGACCTTTCACTAAATATATCTCGACCGATATTTGTCCTTCTACTTTCTACCATCTACCTTCTACCAAAAAGAAGTTCTGCGCTCATTATGTCGAAAGAAGCATTATCTGAACAATTGATCCGTCAGATCCGGGCCGGGAAGCGGTCGGCGATGGACGAGCTGATGAAGCTCTGGTACCAGCCCATCGTACGCTATGCCTGGCGCTTTACCGGAGACCGCCATGCAGCTGAGGAGATCGGGCAAAATACCTTTTTGAAAGTGTTTCGCAAACTCAATCAGCTGAAGGATATTTCCAGGTTTCACATCTGGCTATACCGGATCGCCGATAATCAATGCAAAGATTATCTGAGGAGGAATAAAAAATATGAAAGCCTCGATCAGGAGCAGATCAATGGGCAGCCGAGTACAAGACGTAATGCTCAACATGAACTTGAACAACAGGAACAAACGAAATGGATCAAAAAGGCCCTGCAAAAACTGCCTGACGATCAGCGAATTATCATCGTCATGAAAGAATATCAAGGATTGAAGTTTCGGGAGATAGCCGATATTCTGGAGATTTCAGAGAACACGGTTAAGTCCCGTATGTATGCGGGCCTGAAGGCTTTAAAAAAAAGCTTGATCCGTCATCCTCATAAAAAAGAGCTCTATTATGAATAAGCGAGAAGATGCCATCATTCGGTACGTAACGAATGAAATGGCGCAAGAAGAAAGGCAACATTTTGAACAGCAAATGCAAAAGGACCCAGGCCTGTTGCGGGAGGTCGGAGATTTTCGCGATACGCAGGAGATCCTACAGCAATGGCAAGAGCCGGAGTTTGAAGTGCCTTCTTTTGCAGATTTGGAAGCAGAAGCTCCGAAGAAAGGATCGGTGATTCAACTTTCAGCGGTTCGTTTTCCAAAGTGGATGAGTTATGCAGCAGCCGTTCTGTTTCTGCTGGGCTTCGCCTGGCTGTCGGATTTGCAAATTGCCCAGAAAGACAACAGTCTGGTTCTCAGTTTTGGACCGGCTGAAAAAGAAGCGTCCTATAATACGGATCAAGTTGCGCAAATTGTCGACCAGGCCATCGCCAGGTATGCTACCCAGACTCAGGAACAGGACTCCAAAGAAGCCGAACTCAACCAGCAATTCGCCAATTTGGAAAAACGGGTGACTGCCCGCCTGGCTGCTTTATACCAAAAGGATTTAAAAGAAATTCAACAACACCTGACTGATCACGAAAGAAAACAACTTTTGGCTACCGAGGAATTGGCCCGAGGCCTGCAATTCGAGCAAAGGGTGCTCTTACAAGAAGCCATCATTGCCGTACTGGACAAGATCGAACAGCAGCGGCTCGAAGACCGTATTGGCCTGGAAAATGCTTTTGAGCAGATTACGACTTTACTGACAGAGATTCAGAGCGGAGGAACGACTGTAGTGGATGGCGTGACGGACCTGGGGGTGAAGCATTATTAGATAGCCTGTCCCGCTAAAAGCGGGATTGGATATTGCCTGCCGAAGCTTTAGGCGTAGGCAGGGATGTTAGCACAATATACCCAAGGTCAGATCATAATTTTTACCAAAATTGCTTGATGAACACATTGACAACATTATAGATTTAATCAGATTTAAATGAGACAAAAAATGATAAAAAAAGGAATTATGCTGGGCTTACTCATGATCGTTACGCTGATCATGGTACAGGCTCAAAACATCGACTCTGACAGGATGAAGCGGGATTTGGCCGTTACGGAAAATGTCTTGTCTACCCTACTTGAGGAATCTTCTGACACGAAAGTTCTGGTCGGCTTCAGGTCACGGAATGTAGAAAGTGAATACATCAAAGACTACGGTGTCATTTTCACCATTGGAGGTGGATATGGCAGAGGACTGGCCTTAGCGCCGAAAGCCTTTACAGTAAAACCCAATGAGCTGCGGTTCGCACCGAATTCTTCCGGGGAGGCGGTGATTATTAACGGCTACCGTTCAAAGGATGACAAAAAAGGTGATCAAATGCCGGAGCCAGTTGATGAAGCCGAGGAAGAAAAGACAATGGAAGAAATTCAGGCCGAAGCCAAAGCCAATTTCATCAAAGCTTCTAAAGACTTTTTAGCTGATTACGCCCAACTGATCAATCAGTTAAAAGCGGAGGACCGAATTATGATCCGGATGACCAGCGGGTCGAGCTGGGGCCTGAGTTTGGGAAGTAATTATGCGGTAAATATTGTTGGAGATAAGTTTCCCGAAATTTATTCACAAGACGAAACCAATGAAGAGGTTATGGTAGAGGCCACTGTAAAGGACATCATGGCGCACCAGAAGGGTCAGATCAGCCGCGATGCTTTTATGCAGAAAATTAAGGTATCGGAAGTGGAAAGATCCTTTGAAAAAAAGGCAGACCTGGAAATAGTCGCCACCATGTTCCACAGATTATATCAAAGAGATCTATCCGATACTTACTATACCTTATCTAACATCCGGTATAGTACGGTCAGTGGTGTGGGTGTAGTGTTTAAAATGAGGGTGTACTCTTCCTATGAATCAGACCGCGTTTTCTACATCCCCTCTACTGGTGACAAGGGCCTGAACCTGGAAGAAAGGAATGAAAAAATACAGGAGTTGCTTCCAAAATTTGAAAAGAGCTTCAAAGAAAACCTGGTGAATTACGGTCGCTCCGTAAAAAGCCTGGAGGACAATGAATTACTTATTTTCGATGTGCAGTTGACACAATGTAAGGATTGTGAGGATTTTCCTAAAGGATTGAAGTTTTCAATTAAAAAGTCAGCCTTAGATGATTTTAATAATGGGAAAATTTCTGAGAGCCAGGCGATTGGCCAGGTGAGTGTTGAAAGAGTGTTCTAAGTAAGAAAAGGGCGCCGTCGGCGCCCTTTTCTTACTCAAATATTTCTTCCACATTCATATTCAAATCCGGAAACACCACCGAATCCACTACATCTCCCCCTGTAAAAGGTTTTTGAAAACCCTCATACTTCCCATCTTTCAATCGATAGATCAATAAGGTGCCTTCCTGAGGATGAACCACCCAATATTCTTTCACGCCGGCAAATTCGTACAGCTCAAACTTTTCTTTCAGGTCCTTCCTGGCTGTAGATTTAGAAAGAATCTCAATAATCCAGTCTGGTGCACCGAGGCAACCCTTGTCGTCCAATTTACTGGAATCGCAGATCACACAAAGATCAGGTTGAACCACCGTATCCATTTGATTCTCATTTCTTCTGTCGGGAGGCAAAGGAAGACGTACATCAAAGGGGGCAGCAAAGACTTCACATTTTTTTCCCAACAAAAAACTGGAAATTAATCTAGATAAACTCATGGATATCTTTTGATGATTCCGCCCGGGAGCAGGAGACATCCTATAGATCTTTCCCCGGATCAACTCCACCGTTTCATCAAAAGTCCATTGTAGGTAATCGGCATAGGTATACCGCTTGTTTAAATCAAGATCATCTACACTCATCGGTTTCTTTTTAGCTTCTTCCATAATTCAATGTCGATTTAAATAAAGCGGATATTCAAATATATAACAATGCAGTTTTCCCTTCAGTTTAGTACCTCATCTTCGCCGCCCGATCAGGTGAACGTCCATATTATCAGGGCGATCGTTCACGAAAGACAGTCTTATCCGACCATCTTCCATCGTATCAATGACTCCTGGAATGTCGGACTGAGCCAGGTACCAGCCTTCCGGCAGTACAACATCATTACGGTTGCGGCCAAAGCTGCGGTCCCAAACTAATTCGTCATTGTATAGCAAATACCTTTTCGGGTCGGTATAGGTTTCCCAAATTCGAAGCCGTACGGAATGTCCTTCTTTGACGGGATCAAACCAGATCACCACCACTTCTGTATTTTCGCTTGGAGGGCTACTGAGGCCTATGCCTTTATCCGTAATTTCTTTGCCTCGGAGGGTTTCCACCTTTAATTTTTCGCCCGTATCCAGGATAATAGCCTCCGGATTGGAAGCCTTGCTGCCTGCTCGGACAACATTGAGGTATTTGTCCACACCAGGCCGGTTTTCGGTATAATCGTGATAGAGCCGGAAAGAATGAGTTTCGGGTTGTTGTAAAAAATAGACGATCTCGCGATCTTGAAAACTCCGTTCCTGAAAAGCATAATTTAGTCGGGCATGGGTTTTATCCCGGCCACCTGGCTGCGCAACATATTTGGACCAGGGCATAGGATCATCTTGAAGGCCGCCTTCCGGCATCGCCCCCGGCAATAAGCGGGCTTCAATTCGATACGGGACGCCTTGAGGGCCACGATTCATGAAGCTGACTTTTATCCGGCCGTCTTCTTCCGTTTGTACCTGAGATGGGTAATTGCAAGTCAATAGTTCATATCCTACAGGCAACACTACGGAATTACGTTTAATCCCCAAAGTCCGGTAAAACACAATCCGGTCTCCTTCGGTAAAATAACTTTCAGTGTCTTTGTAGGTTTTATCAATTCGAATACGTGCCTCGCCCTCTTCCGGAACCGGCCGGGCCAGCCGGACCTGCAAATAATCGGTATCGAGACTGGCCTGCGCATGGCCATTGCGGCGCGCCTCAGCTCCCTCCACAACGGTCCATTCCAATCCTTCCCCAGTCATTAGGTCATATACGGCACTCACGGTATGTTCACTCCCTTTTCTGAGCGTATTGAAATAATAATTGGCCCCGGAGGCCGTGGCGCTTACATCATAAATAATACGGAAACTTTGACTTTCCGGTTCCAATAGCTCGTAGCGGGTATAGCTGTCTGCCTGGGTTTGCCGAAAGGAAGATTGTGCCTGCAAAAGGGACGCAAAGGAAAACAACAGGAATGCCATGGCCGGGAGAAAGACCCTTGAAAAATTTTTCATACCGTTTATTTTAAACAACTTCATTAAGTTAGGAAAAAAGTTGATCGCGGGGAAATCTGCTTTAGTAAATTATTTCCCTCCAACTGTCGAAAGGGAGGTTCTAGTGAAGGGGATATTGGTTATTTTGTCTGGATCGCGGATTTTCGCTAATTGTACGGAGGACACGGAAGGATTTTTTCCTAAAGGAAAAAATCAAATCTGTGACATCCGCTGAATCCGCGGAAATCCGCGATCCAGACAAATTAGTCCAAGCTATGAACCTATACCAATTCTTCTTTTTCATTAGCCTTTTGGGTGTTTTCCAGGGTATACTGCTGGGAGGACAATTTTTTATCAGAAAACAAAAGGAAAGATCCCTCGCCCATTTAATGGGGCTGCTTTTTCTGAGTGGATCGGTGGCCATGCTCGCCATTACACTGATCAATTCCAAGCAGTTAGTCGAGTGGAGGTGGCTGCATTTTATAGAGTACCTGATCGGGCTGACCACTGGGCCCTTGGTATGGTTAACTGTAGTAAAAATTCAGGGTAAATTAAACAAGAGAACCGCCCTTCATTTTATTCCGGCCTCCTTATTTGTTTTGCAACAACTCCTTTTTCCCGAAATAACTCAATGGCCTATTCTTATTGTAATGCTCCATCTTCAAAGCTATGCAATAGCCGCACTCATCAAATACTTGAACATCCAAAAAAACAAACTTTCAGCTTCCCTTAGAAAATACCATAAATGGGCCGGCTGGCTAATCGCTTTTTATTTATTCATTGGATTATCGCAATGGATTCGTTTTAGCTTTTCAACATATGAGGACCTTAATCTCATTATTCCCATGACCGCCTCCATACACCTTTATATTGTATTGATGGTTGGCTTCAACCGGTCGGTCCTGTGGAAGGGGATGGAACAAAGAGACAAAAAGTTAAAACCAACCTCTTTTTCTGCGAAAATATTAGAAAAGATTGAGCAGGAAAAACTTTATCTACAGGAAGGCCTCAGCCTTGGTGAACTGGCTGTTCTGTTGAATATGCCCTCCTATGAATTATCTCATCTCTTGAACCAGGAAGTGCAGGGAGGATTTACCACTTACATTAACAACCTTCGAATAAAACATGCCCAGACTTTACTCACTAAATCCGAATACCGCCATCTGAGTATGGAAGGCATTGGCAAAGAATCCGGTTTTCAGTCTCGGTCTGCTTTTTATCATTACTTTAAAAAGGAATGCCTGATGACCCCATCGGCCTATCAGAAAAAGATGTCCGGGATTTAAAAACCAGGACAGCAGGCCTTTTAATGAGGCTATTTTTTTCGCTCTTTGACTGTATATTGAAAAGACTACCAGTTTTGGTGGCTTATCACCCGTATTTCAAAAATTTCAAAACTGTTATGCTATGAAGTGGTCTTTTCTTTTTACAGGCGTCTTATTTTTCTTTTTCATCTCAGAAATTCACTCACAATCTTATCCCGGGAAAGAATGGAAGCAGTACAGGGATCCTTCCCAGGCCGGGTTTTCTATTGAAAAACTGAAAGATTTAGAAAGAACCTTAGAGCAAGAAGGGAGTGCTGCCTTTCTAATTATTCAGGATGGGAAAATCGTGTTTAACTGGGGCGATACCAATCGTCGGTTTCGCCAGGCCTCCATTCGGAAAAGTTATTTGAATGCCGTATTTGGTATTTATCAGCAACAACAAAACTGGGATCTGAATGAGACGCTCGCTGACCTAGGTATTAATGATCTTCAAGCCTTAAGCGACACCGAAAAGCAAGCCCGGATAATTGATTTGCTTGCCTCCCGTTCCGGCGTTTACCATCCTTCTGCTTACAATACCCGGTCGAATGCCGAAAATTTGCCAGAGCGGGGAAGCCATGTTCCGGGAACTTACTGGTATTACAACAACTGGGATTTTAATGTACTACTCAGCATTTTTCAACAAAAAAGTGGGCAAGACCTTTATAAAGTCTTTCGGAAACACCTGGCCCGACCTCTGCAAATGGAAGATTTTCGTCTGTTTGACACCTACTACCGATACGAGCCGGAGGTTTCAAAACACCCGGCATATCTGTTTAAAATGACCGCCAGAGATATGGCACGCTTCGGCTGGCTTATTTTAAATGAGGGACAATGGAAGAATAAGCAAATCGTTCCGAAAAAATGGATAGCCAAAAGCATTCAGCCGGTAACTGAAGATCTGGGTCCTCGATTTGAGCATTACGGCGCTTACGGCCTGCTCTGGTGGATATCGGATGGGATTGACGGCCATCCTATGTACTATGCCTCCGGAGCCGGAGGACAAAAAATATGCATTTTCCCGGACGATCAACTGGTTATGGTAAACCTGACGGATACTTACCAAAACCGAAATATCCCTCAAACCACCATTACCGAGATCATGACTAAGGCACTTAAGGCAAAGGTGGGGCCGTCGATGAACGAAGTCCAGCAAGAGCCTGCCTCCTACCCTGCCCTTAATTATCCTAAGGGACAGATATCCAAAGACCTGGTTCAGCAGATCGAAGGGAAATATCAACATCCATTTTTAGGAGAATTTGCCATTAACATGGAAAAAAAGCGACTTGTTATGAAAGCGGGAATTGGGCAATTTAGACTGTTTCCCGATACCGGTCAGCGATTTATTATTGAGGATATGATGATCCCGGTCCTTTTCAAAGAAGGCGACGATCGGCAGAAAGGTCAAATAGAAGCCCGCATGACCAAAGACAGAAAAGACATCCAGGAAGTAATTTTTTATTATTGATTTGGCAAGTTGAGCGAACACCGGTATAATAGAGACAGTTTTAAAATTGAGCCTATGAAAAACTTAAAGTCACTTTTATACAGCCTTATTCTACTTCTTATACTGATAGGTCTGCTGATCTATGGGAAGTCCATCTTAAGCCCTTTGGTATTTGCCTTTTTCTTCACCCTTATGTTAGCGCCCATATGCAGGTGGTTAGAAAACAGGAAAGTAGGCAGTGTTTTGTCCATCATACTTTGTTTTTTGATGGTCCTGATTCCGATCGGGTTAATTGCCTCCTTTTTTTCTGTGCAGTTATACGAAATCATTCAAACCTTACCATCGATCAGGAAGGACTTGGAAAGCGGGCTAACTGAAGTCTTGGGCTGGGTCCGTCAAAGATTCGGAATAACAGCTGCAGAGAGTCAAGACTGGCTGAGGCAAAATGTAAGTAAGGGAGTGGATAATATGCTCAACTTCATCGGCAGCGGCTTAAGTTCCTCCGGGCTTTTGCTAACAAATGGATTGCTGGTCTTTGTCTATACGGCCTTGTTTCTTTATTACCGGAGCGCCTTCAGGCAATTTTTCATCATGCAATTTCAGAAAAGCAAGCAGCAAAGAATTGCGGAACTGGTCCGAAAGGTACAAGACACCGTAAAAAACTATTTCTTTGGTTTGCTGGTCGTCATTCTGATTCTGGGGGTTTTGAACACCCTAGGACTTTGGCTGATAGGCATCAAATATGCTCCATTTTGGGGAAGTCTGGCGGCGCTGTTAGCCATCATCCCATACATTGGAACTACCCTGGGAGGGACGCTGCCGTTCCTATATGCCCTTGTGACTACCGGAACCATCTGGCAGCCGGCTGCTGTGGTGGCTCTATACTTTGGCATCCAACAATTAGAAGGGAACTTCATAACGCCAAGGGTAGTTGGATCAAGCGTAAAATTGAATCCGCTGGTCGTTATTTTCTCAATGATCCTGGGAGGTTTTATTTGGGGGATCCCCGGTTTGATTTTTGCGCTTCCCTCCGTTGCGATCATACGGATTTTATTTACTGAAATTAAGGCATTGAAACCGCTTGCTTATCTGATGGATAACCACTTACGTAAAAATGCTGATAAGTTTTCAGGAGAATTGAATCACGAGCAATACCGATTAAAGAACCTTTTTAATTCAAAAAAATAAATAAATGTTAAAGCGAACGATTAGTTACCTTCTGTCATCATTGATTTTAATCCAATCAATAATTGCCCAATCAAGCAGCGAGAGTCCTTACAGTGATCAGGCATACGATCCAGTACAAAACCCTGCCTGGTATGAGACGCCTTTTCTTTGGATCGGTTTGGTGATGATATTATTGCTTACTTTTTTATGGCTTCGCAAACGAGCCAAAAAGGCATAAAAAAAGCCTGCGGAAAAATCCGCAGGCTTTTTTTATATGGTACTTATTGCAGTCGGTTCTGCCAACAATCTTTCTTTGGATATTAGTTGTCCGGTACTTCGATCAATCCCATAGGAGTTATTCTCAATTCGCAACAAGGCCGCTTGAAGTTTTTGCAGGTAGTTCTGTTTCTTTTCCAGTAAAGCAGAAGTTTGCATCAGGATCTGATCGGCTTTGCTATCATCACCATAAGAGCCATTGTGATCACTTCTCCGGCCGACCTCGCCCCGTTTATCGGTTAAGGATGCCACATCATACTCTGCCTTTTCCACTTCTTCCAGGATCTTTGCTTTGAACACTTTCAGTTCTTCCTGGGAATACATTTCTTTAGTCATAATCTCTTTTTCTATGTAACTCCGGGAAAGGACCTCATGTTTGATAGGGAAGGTGTAAAAAAAACAAGGACTTCACAAACCTTGTTGTGAGTCCTTATTTAAAATATACGTTCTAACTAATTCTAGCACAGACAGAGGCCCGGATTGCCTGTGAAATTGAATAATAAAAGCAAAGTCTGACCTGGGCAACCCATTTGGATTACTTGATCAAATTCGTTAAATTGCAATAAATTGCATAGCGATTATTTCAACCATGAAACAATACGCATGAACAATTTCCCTGAAGTCAAAGAAATTGCTTTATGACTTTTAGGTGAAGAGGGAACTTTCCTCTGCTTTATCTTGATTTAAATTTTTCCTTAATATCTTGGGGGTGATTGGATTTTTTCTAATTGCCCTCATTTGATTACATGGCTCCTATATCATCTATTAGGATGCAACAAATAAGTGTTATCAAATCCATAACCAAACTTTTTTGGACATTTAGAAAATCAAATCTCCTTTCAAAAGTATGGGAAAGGACTTCGATGAGCGACTACACCAGCCTATACAAATAACACTACCTAATTTAAATATTTTTAACTATCTTTGCAATTCAATTAATTACAAATCAATGACTTAACATACAACTTAAAATCAAATTGGAACACCTTTTAGAATTATCTCAGTTAGTTACACCTTCCAAACTCCGGTACAATAGCTTCATTGGCGTCCAGGATGACAAGGCCGAAGCATTGTATCATTTCATCCGTCAGCATGATTATATTGGCAATGAAGCTGCTAAAGAATATCTCTTTGAAGGAAAAAAGAACCAAAAAAACCTACTCTCCAGGACTAAGAATAAGCTGAATGAACGATTGATCAATTCATTGCTGGTAATTCAGCAGGAAGAAGACAACTCCTACAAAAATGCCTTTATCAATGCCCACAAGGAACTGGCTGTCTGCAGGATTCTCAGGGTGGAAGGAAAAAGGAAAGCCTTTGTCCAGATAGCAGAGAAACTTATCAAAAAGGCGGAAATGCACGACTTCACGGATATAGTCTACACCCTGGCCAAAGAACTCCGATTTCAGTATTCCTCCATTAACCCTAAGCAAAGTAAAATCCAGAAATATGGAGACTTAGTCAATACCTATCGTGCTTATTTAGATATTGAAGACCAGATTGAACAGATTTACTGCCAGTTTATTTTTCTCATAAAAAAGCGCAAGAACTTTACTGCGGAGCACATTAATCAAGCCAGCTCTTGGGTGAAGGCTGCAACAAAATTACTAGAGCAGCGAAAAACCTATTGGACGGTCTTACAAGTGTCTAATATCAGAGCCATTTATTATCAAATGCTGAATGACCATAAGTATACCGCCCAGGCTTGTAAGGAGGCGCTGGAAATCTTTGACCAATTACCCTACGAAGTACCCGACAATGCCTCTTTTTCTTTTACCTTTAAGATGATCCCCGGGCAGATACTGAGCCAGCAATTCGATCAGGCTTCCAGAAATATTGAAAGCTGCCTTGAACGGCTCCGCCCCGGCCAGCTGAACTGGGCCGTCACAAAACAAGCCGAAGTGATTAGCCTATTCCATCAAAAAAAGTATAACGAAGTACTGACCATCACCGCACAAATTGAGGAATATCCGCAGAACTACTGGTCTAAAGAATCCTGGAATATCTACAAGGCTTATGCCAGTATTTTGACTGGCCGGCCGCTCCGCCTAGGAAAATTCCTGAACGAGGTACCCCAATTCTCGAAAGATTCTCGCGGAATGAATATTAACATACTGATCATACAAATACTTGAATACATCAGAAGAAAACAGCATGCCAACGTGATCGACCGTACAGAGGCTTTGAAACAATATATTTACAGGCACCTTCGCCATACGGACTACATCCGGAGCAACTGCTTCATTAAAATGATCATTTGTTTGGAAAAAGGCTATTTTAAAGGCCCTACTGTAAACAAACATGCGGCTCCTCACCTCCAAAAATTAAAAAGGAACCCATTAAAAAATTCGAAACAGGACTTCGAAGTAGAGATTGTTCCCTATGAACATTTATGGAGTTTTTTGCTGTCTTTGTTATAAGCCAAGTAATTGCTTACCATCTTTTTCTTTCTCTTTTAGGAAGACCGAAGGCATAATAAATTTTGATCAGGTCAGCCGGCCTGATCAGCTCGGACGGTAAGCTTTCAAATCCTTTTCGTTTAAGCCATCTTCTCATAGTACGGGCACAAACCCCGTATTCAGAGGCCAGTTCT
Source organism: Bacteroidia bacterium (assembly GCA_030430845.1). Classification (GTDB taxonomy): domain Bacteria; phylum Bacteroidota; class Bacteroidia; order Chitinophagales; family Saprospiraceae; genus JANQPA01. The sequence goes on from JAUIKE010000128.1 coordinate 13,006, forward strand.
TTTCTAGATTTTGCTCTTCCAGCCAAGCGTTCCAGGCGTTCCTGTTGCCATTGAGTCATCTTTGTCATAGTTGCTGTCTAATTATAATAGAGTTTTTTCACTAATACTAAATTTTTATTACTTTAAAGGAAATTTACATGGGCCTGGGTACTGTTAAAATGCACCTTATTCGGTCATTTCGATACCGAATTAAGCAAAACCATTTTTGCAATAAACTGCAAATCAGGCAGTTAACTAATCAACTTTAAGTACTATGAAAATTAAGGAGCTACAAAAGGCCATCCAGGAACTCCCTTTTAACAAACGCATGAAACCCGACCTGCTCGGATTAAAAAATGACAATGTCGAAAAACTGTACCAAGGAATCAAAAAAGGTAAGATCCAGTCCGAAGAAGAAGCAATTCAGGAGATTTACCCCTCTAACCGCTTCCCTTCCCAATCACTCTGGAAGCTAAAAGAAAATTTGATTGAACGCATTGGAAATAGCGCCTTTTTGCTCCTAACGAAGGATTACTTTAGCAGTTACGAATGGGCAAAAATTCAGACGTATAAGTTATATGTTATATTTAAAATTTTCTCCTTCACTCCCTTTAGAACACTCGCCAAATATTATGGAGAAAAAGCATTTTTTTTAGCCCAAAAATATCATGTTAGTGACTTGTGTTTAAGTTCTGCCATCGAATTAGGTATTCTTTTTGGCCTAGTAATTCGAGATGAAGAAAGCTTTAAGTTTTACAATGAAATGGTTGACAAATATTTTGAGATATTACAAGTTGAAATCAAACTTGAAAAAATCCTAATAACCTTTTTACCTAAACTAGCCATAAAGAAGTGGGCAAGTCCTTCAGAAGAGGAGGAAACAAGAAAAATAATTTCTATTGTAAACAATCTTTATAAAAAAGGAACTTCTCATAACATAGAATGGTACTCCGCTTTCATTTTATCAAATTGTCATCTAAGGTTAAAAGAATATGATGAAGCAACTGAGATATGTAATAACTGTTTAAAAAATCTAAACTCTTTCAATTTCAAAGTACATGAAACACTGTTATTTATTTTTGAATCTAAAAAAATCCCAGGATTGTTAATTAATGGAAATTTTAAAGAAGCTGAAATCTCTATAACTAAATGTTTAGACATCGTTCCTAAAAACAGTCGTAATTTATTAATTGCCAAACAATTAGAAATATTAATTTCATTCTACAAGAAAGACTACACAATAGCATTTAACATTGTAAAAAGTATATACAAAGATTTAAAACCAGAAAGCGAAATTTTCGAAGTATACAACGCCTACGCCTCCATTCTCACTAACCGCCATTTCAGGTTGAGAAGGTTTCTGAACCAGGTTCCAGTTTTTTCTAGGGATAAAAAGGGAATGAACATCAATATTTTAATCATAGAAATATTAGAATACCTACGCAAGAAAATCTATTCCAAAGTCATTGACCGTACTGCTGCTTTAGAAAGATATTCCTACCGATACCTCATTGATGACAAAAGTACTTATCGAAGTTATCAGTTTTTTCAGATCATTTTATGCCTGGAAAAAGGGGCATTTTGTAAAAAAGAAGTTGACCCGCTCGCCGAGCCTTATTTACAGGCTTTAAAAGAACATCCATTAAGCAAGGCCCAGCAGGACTATGAGTTGGAGGTAGTCCCCTATGAGCATCTGTGGGAATTTGTTCGAAGCTGTTTGAGATAAATTCTTAGAGCAGGCTCAGTTGTTCTTCCGTCACCATTAATTTTTCCAATACTTGATGCAAAGCCCGTTGAGCAATGTGAGTATGTCCGGAATGCCGGCTTGCTATGGTTGCCAATGCTTTTTTTATGGTATCTGAAACATCCTGGAAGATAGCCTCGTCTGTCACCGAAGCAGAAGATTGCATTAAATAAGCAAATACCCTGGCCATACCGCAATTGGCAATAAAATCGGGGATCAAACTGATGGTATCATCCACATAACGGGCCGTAGGGCCGAAAAAGATTTCATCATCCACAAAAGGAACATTGGCCCCACAGGCAATCACCTCCAATCCGCCATTGATCATTTTATCCACCTGCTCGCGATTAATCAATTTTGACGCAGCTCCGGGAATAAAAATATCAGCCTTCAGATTCCAGATCTTAGCATTGACCTCCTCAAATGAAAGCAGTTGGGGCGCCTCTAATTGATTCCCTTTTTTATTTATGAAAAAATATTTTACCTCTTCCAATGAATAGCCGTCTTCATTGATCAGGCCACCTTCTTTGTCAATAATTCCAATAATCTTGGCCCCTTGAACACTCAGGTACATGGCCGCTGCAGAGGCCACATTTCCCCACCCTTGAATGATTACTTTTTTTCCTCGAAGATCTGTATCTCTGAATAATTGATAATAATGCCTAACGGATTCAGCTACTCCATATCCGGTAATCATATCCGCCACTGCATAAGCATGCGGCCCATCAGGTACATAACTTGGGTCTTCTACAATTTTACCGCATCCATATCTCAATTGACCTAAAATACGAACCAATTCTCCTTTCGCTGAGCCTAAATGACCATTAACAATTCCCTCTTGGGGATGCCACAAACCCAAATCTTCCGTAATCGGGATCACGTCCTTCAATTCATCGACATTCAAATCTCCTCCAGTTCCATAATAATGTTTCAGTAGGGGAAAAACTGCCTGATACCATCTTTTCAACACCTCATTCCTTCGTGGATCTCTAGGATCAAAATCTATTCCGGACTTAGCTCCTCCAATATCCGGACCTGCAACGCCAAACTTTATCTCCATTACTTTGGCCAGCGACACAACTTCTTCCTTAGTTAAGCCTTTACGCATTCGAGTGCCCCCACCGGCAGCCCCATTTCTTAAAGAATTGATCACGACCCACCCTCTGGCATCCGTCAGGCTATCATTCCATTCAAAAATTATTTCGGGCTTCTTTTCCTTGTAGGATTTTAATAATCGATCCATTCAATAAATAACTTAGTAATGCAATAATTAGTCAAACAAACTTAAGGCAATTTTTTCATTATTTCTCCAGGATCTGAAAAAAAAAAGCATGTTTGCCCATAGGGAAACATGCCTAATTATGTGGTTATCAAAAAATGATGTCTTTTATAGGTCGCCTTATTTTTTTTCTTTAATTGCTGTGTGTTTTTCCTAAGCGTGTAATGCGTGTTTACTTGCGTGTGATGGAATTTTTTTCTGCAAGTTACTAAGAACCAAAAATGTCCTCAATAATAATTGTAGTTGTTATAATCAGTTCAACAAGGCCCATAAGTAATATGAATTTAGGATTAGTAAATAAATGCTTTTTAAAAGTACCAAGCTTTAAAAAGCCTTCAATTACAAATCCGCCTTGCTGGGAATATGGGTAAAAAGAATGTATTTTTTATTTTCTATTTACAATCCGTTGATTATAAAATAGCAAATACAGCCCCTGTATCTATTGTTTTAATATAGATATGGGTAAAAAAGCTAAACTTATTGAACGTAAAGTTATATTTTTATCAAAAGACTTTATTTTCATGATAGTACGTTAAATAATAATCTAAAATCAACCAATATTTTATCTATGAAGTGACAAACTACTGAAAATCAAGCTATATTACTACAAAAATTACACATACTATAATGGAATCTATTATTGAACTTTGCGAACTAGTCAGCCCTCTAAAGGTAAGACATTTAAAACTTATAGATGACAGTGAAGATCAGGCCGGGCAACTATACTCATTGATCAAGAATAAAAAAGTCAGCAATGACGAAGAAGCAATTGAGGAACTTTTTCCCGACAAAGAGTACGCCCGGGTGTATCTCAACGGTATCAAAGAAAAGCTGTCTCAAAGATTGATGAACACTTTATTATTTCTGGACCAGAATCAGGATACTCCTTATAAAAAGGCATTTATCAGTACCTACCGCCATTTTCTTGTATACAAAATACTTTCCTTCAGGGGTAAAAGAAAAGCCGCAAAGTCCATTGCACAAAAAGCTATTAAAAAAGCCTCTAAATACCATTTCCTTGAAATAGCGGTTCCCTTTGCGCGAGAGCTCAAAACTCATTATGCTACTATTGAGCCAAATAAAAAGCAGTTTCAAAAATACAGGAACATCCAGATGCAACATTCCGAATTACTCCAAAAAGAAATGGAAGTAGAAGATATGTTTTGTCAATTAGCCTTGCTTCAAATGAAAAAGCAGCACAAAAAAGAAGAATTGCAGGAAATGGAAACTTTTGCTAAAAGAGCAGAAGGCATCATTGAGCAATATGGCACCTATTGGCTATTGTATTTGGCAGGAAACATTATTGTTATCTGGAATCAAATGAAAAACCAACATCAGCAGGTAACCCATTATTGTAATTTGATGTTACATAAACTGGATAAGCTCCCCTATCAAGTACCTACTCCAGCTATTTTTGGATTTAACATCAAACAAATTCCGGGCTACGTTCTCAACAAACAATTTGAGCTGGCTGATCAAGTCCTGAAAAAGTGTACAGCCATGTACCAACCTGGTCAGATTAACTGGGTGAAAGCCATGCAGTTCAAAACCATCATGTATTTCCACAAAAAGGAATACCCGTTGGCCCTCGAAACAGCCGATTTGATCAACACGCAATTTAAAAACACCCTCCGCGACCAGGAAACCTGGCAGATCTATGAAGCCTACGGCAAAATCCTTACCGGTGAGAAGCTAAGGCTTCATAAACTTCTCAATGAAGTACCCAAATATTCAAAAGACAAAAGAGGGATGAACATTAACATCCTTATCATCCGAATATTGGAGTACATTCGAAGGGATAAGATAGGTGAAGTGATCGATAATACGGCCGCCATTAATCAATACGCCTATAGATATCTGCGCCAGGATCAGACTTTCAGAAGCAATGTTTTTATCAGAATGCTCCTGCAACTCGAAAAGGGCCATTTCAACCAGGTAGGTGTGAATCGTCATACCCAAAAGTTGCTGAAAAAACTAAAAAGCATGCCTCTAAGCGAATCCCAGCAAGACTATGAAGTTGAAATCGTACCTTACGAGGACTTGTGGGACTTTTTAATTAATTTACTCCCCAAGAAACCATAATAACTATGCTACAATTTATATCTACCGAAGAGGCATCCCAGCCGGGTGGCCACTATTCTCAAGCCGTTGTTTTTAAAGATCTCATTTTTGTATCCGGACAATTACCCATCAGTCCGGAGGGAGAAAAAGTCCTAGGCGACATAGGCGAGCAAACCCGACAGGTTCTCAACAATGTAGAAGCCATCCTTAAAGAAGCCGGGAGTAGTCTTTCCTCTGTATTAAAAAGTACAATCTATATCTCTGATATTTCTTTATGGAGTCAGGTCAATGAGATATACGCATCCTATTTCCAGGATCATCGTCCTGCTCGCGCAGTAGTTCCCACCAGAGAACTGCATCATGGTTTCCTAATTGAGATGGAAGTAATTGCCTTCAAGCCTTAACCTCATCGAAAAGGGCCCGCTCTATAACATCCATTGCACCTGCCAGCTGGTCAAAAGACTCGATCACGTAATATTCTTCCTGGATGACATCCGTCCGGAAGTCGTGCTTGTATATTTGTGCAATATCAAAATCGTGTTTAACGGACTGATCACTTAGTGCATGTTGGGTTTCTCCTTTAGAGGAAATAATGCCCGCCCCATAAATCTTTATGTCCTCGCCTGAACGAATCAATCCGAATTCAATCGTAAACCAATACAATCGCTGTAGCTTCAGAATGACTTCTTTATCAAAATTATATTTTTTGGCTAATAAGCCCATGCTCTGAAAAAAGTCGGTATAAGCCTGATTAGAAAGTAAAGGCGTATGGGCAAAAACATCGTGAAACATATCCGGCTCTTCCAAATAATCCAGTTCGCTCATTTTCCTCAGCCAACATGTGGCCGTAAATTTCTTTTCCGCCAGGTGCATAAAAAATTCTTCCGCAGGGCTGATATTAGGTACCGTAATCAACTGCCAGCCGGTCATTGAACCCAAAATTTTATTCACTTTTTTAAAATCCGGGATTTCTTCTCGATTAAATTTGACATTTTCCAAGGCTTCAAGGAATTCTGGAGCTACTTTCCCGTCCAGGTGTTCCATTTGGCGGTCAAAAAGTATTTTCCAAACCTCAAAGTCTTCCTCGGTATAGGCACTATATACTTGTTCTGTGGGTCTCATATTAATTTGATTTTGCAGTATTCAGGCTTTTAAAAAAAAGAAGTTGTGCAAAGATGGGGAATTTTCAAAGTATTCAGGAAGGACGGCAGTCTTAGAATTGTCAATTTTTTGATAACTTTTATTTATTTTTTGCACCTTAATGTTGATTTTCTCAAAAGGGCTTATTACATTTGCCTCACATTTTTGAAAAGCGGATGTAGCTCAGCTGGTAGAGCGCAACCTTGCCAAGGTTGAGGTCGCGGGTTCGAATCTCGTCATCCGCTCAAAAAAAAATCCCTCCGTGAAAGCGGAGGGATTTTTTTTATGTCATTGCTAAAGAAAGTTCGGTATCATATTGGGGTTAACAACTTCCAGAAACCCCATTTCTACTCGTTTCTCGAAAACTCTTCTCGGCAGTTGAATCTGTTTTCCTGTTTGTATAAGTTCCAGAATTACTTTATGTGGTTTCAATAAAACCACCTTTACTTTCTTGGTTTGGACTTCCATAATGCTATCGGTTTTAGAATTTTTTACTAAAAAACAATGCCACAGATATCACGGCTTTGCAATATCAGAGAATATCAATAGAATTGTGAGTAAATGAGAATTGTTTGGAGTTGGACCCTAAAGATACAAAAAATTATGAACCCATTACTTAGGCTTAATGCCTTCTTCTTTAGTATCTTTTTCAATATTTTCTTCGTAAGCTTCAAAATCTGCTTCCGGCCCGGTCCGCTTAGTGAATACATATAATCCAATGATGATGGGAAGAGCAAAAAGAATAAGCAAAGTAATAAAAACGGTAATATTGGATTCTAACAGATCAAGTAGATACATAATAATAGAATTATGAAAGTGAAAAATTAGTTTTTGAACAATTGGAAGAGTGTGGTACATCAGTCCAATTGCCCTAAGTTACGATAGGATGAAATAAAAAAATAGCCCGGAAATGAAAGTTGATGATTCTCAACTATTTGGGTGATTTTCGTCAGTGAAAAAAAATCACTCTACTTTATGAGGAAGCAGGCCCAGTTCTTTTCCTTTTTCCAACATAAAGGCAAAAGCCGCCTCATATTCATTAGGAATATCGCCATCCAGAATGGCCTCGCGAATAGCCGTTTTAATGATACCTACTTTTTTTGAAGGAGTAATATTAAAGGTTTCCATGATCAATTCGCCCGAAATAGGCGGCTGCCAATTTCGCAATCTGTCTTTTTCTTCTACCTCTTTTATACGCTCTCTGACCATCTCATAATTTTCCAGATAACGAGCGACTTTTCTAGGGTTTTTTGAAGTAATATCCGCCTCACACAACTGCATTAATTTATCGATGTCATCGCCTGCTTCAAAAATCAGTCTGCGGATGGCCGAATCGGTAATGTTTTCTTTAGTCAGGCTAATGGGGCGTTGATGGAGTTGAACCATTTTTTTGACAAACTTCATTTTGTGGTCCAGCGGCAGGCGCATTCTTCTAAAGATGCGGGGTACCATATTCGCTCCAACTGCTTCATGGCCATGAAAGGTCCAGCCTTGCTCTTCATCCCAACGTTTGGTGATCGGCTTGCCAATGTCATGTAAAATGGAACTCCATCTCAGCCAGAGGTCGTTCGTCTTTTTACTGATGTTGTCCAAAACCTGGAGGGTGTGATAAAAATTGTCCTTATGCGCCCGTCCGTATTTGATGTCAACTCCCTGCAAGGCAACCAATTCAGGGAAAATTATGTGCAAAAGGCCCGTATCGAATAATTGGAGAAAACCGATAGAAGGTTTATGAGATAGAATGATCTTATTGAGTTCGGTGATGATCCTTTCTTTGGAAACAATGTTTATCCTGCTTTTATTTCGGCTGATGGCCTTTAGCGTTTCGGGATCGATGGTGAAATCAAGTTGGGTCGAAAAACGAATAGCTCGCAACATTCTCAGCGGATCGTCCGAAAAGGTTTTGTCCGGCTCCAGTGGAGTCTTGATCAATTTTTGCTCCAGGTGCTGCAAGCCCTCGAATGGATCTATGATATACCCGAAATCCGTATCATTCAAGCTTACAGCCAGCGCATTGATGGTAAAATCGCGGCGGTTCTGATCATCTTCCAGGGTACCTTCTTCTACGGTAGGCTTTCGGGAATCATGACGGTAGGACTCCTTTCGGGCTCCCACAAACTCGATCTCCATGTTCTTGTACTTGATCATCGCAGTACCAAAACGCTTGTATACAGCGATTCTTGGGATTGGGCGTAACTTGGCAGCCACATTCTGAGCAAGATTGATCCCATCCCCTACACAAACAATATCAATGTCCTTGGAAGGCCGTGCTAACAGACGATCCCTGACATATCCCCCTACTACATAGGCCGGATAGTCCAGTTCCTCGGCAGTTTCGCCGATCAGCTGAAAGATCTTTCTTTCCTGCTCTTGAATATTAAAAACCACTCAGTATTATTTTTCTATGCCACTCAATTCGTATTCGGAATAGTGCTCTTCAAGCTGATCGAGCACTTGAAACAAATCATCCGGGCAATCCAGTGTCACCAATTCTTTTCTGAAAGTTTTAATGTGAGGATATCCTCTGAAGTAGTTGGTGTAATGACGCCGCATTTCCAGAACGCCCAGCTTTTCCCCTTTCCAATCAAGGGAATGCTGCAAATGCTGCCGAACCGCTGCCACTCTTTCGTGTATATCTGGTGGCGGAAGCACCTCACCTGTCTCAAAATAGTGTTTGATATCTCTGAAGATCCAGGGATAACCAATACTAGCCCTTCCGATCATAATGCCGTCTACTCCATAACGTTCCCGATATTCCTTCGCTTTTTGAGGGCTGTCAATGTCTCCGTTTCCAAAAATTGGAATATGAATACGTGGATTTTCCTTGATCTTTCCGATCAATGTCCAATCTGCTTCGCCCTTATACATTTGTTTGCGGGTCCGACCATGAATACTTAATGCTTTTATGCCTACATCCTGCAGGCGTTCGGCCACTTCTTCGATATACTTGGTTTGATCATCCCAACCCAGTCTGGTTTTAACTGTTACAGGCAGTTTGGTGGAATCAACTACTGCTTTGGTTAGTTCTACCATTCTATCAATGTCCTGAAGAATACCGGCACCGGCCATCCTACATACCACCTTTTTTACCGGACAACCGAAATTGATATCCAGCACTTCGGGTTGAGCTTCCTCCACAATTTCAGCGGCTCTCATCATTGAATCCATTTCCGCGCCGAAAATTTGAATACCAATGGGCCTTTCTTCCTCATAAATATCCAGTTTTTGAACGCTCTTGGAGGCATCTCTAATCAAACCCTCTACAGAAATAAACTCTGTGTACATCATATCACAGCCTTGTGCCTTACAAAGTGCACGAAAGGGCGGGTCACTGACATCTTCCATGGGAGCCAATAAAAGGGGAAATTCTCCCAATTCAACATTTCCAATTCTTACCATACCTTACCTATATCATTATTCACAACTGATCTTAAGCTTACGAATACTTCTAATGGAATTTATCACAAAAATATCTCAGCTTGGATAACAATTTTTTCTATTATCAGGTGTCTAAGTGGATTGCGGCCGGCGGCCGCAATCCACTTAGACACCTGTAATGAAATTTATCTTATGCACATCGCAGTTTGGAGTAAATAAATATTTTCCAAGTCAAAAAGTTTAAATCAGTTTTTAAACAGAAGGCGAAAATACGAAAAATTAAATGATATGACACCTATTTAAGTTCCCGAAAACGAATAGATATTAATAAATTTAAATAAAGAGCCTCAGGCCTGCGCTGCTCTTCATTTAGGCTTTTCTACTTTATGTCAGCTCAAAATAAATTTCCGGCTTTTCTTAGCCAGAAAGAAATAAATTATATTTTTGTGTCTATACATTAAAAGAAAAAGTGGTTCTTCTAGTTTACGACAACAAAATGGAATGTGCCTGCATTTTGCCATTTTCGATGCTCGAGTCTGTTATAGCCACTCCGTTTTTCCCAAAAAATTAATCAACAAAGCGAATTACCGAACTCCTTAAACATCAACTTACATGCTTACAGGAATTATACTCTGTTTCATTCTAGGTTATCTAACCATCGTATTTGAACACCCTTTAAAATTAGACAAGTCTGTCCCTGCTCTGTTGATGGGGTCCCTTTGCTGGGCTTTGGTCTCCCTGGGACATATGCACGTTGTAGATCACCATCATGAAGTGGCTCCGCTATCAGGCGTTTTGCTTCATCATTTGGGCAAGACTGCTGAGATTCTCTTCTTCCTGATCGGTGCGATGACGATCGTTGAGTTGGTTGACTTGCACAGGGGCTTTGCAGTCATTACAAATAGGATAAAGACTACCAGCAAGCGATCCATGCTGTTTCTGATCTGTATTCTGGCGTTCTTCTTGTCTGCTACACTGGACAACCTAGCCTCTACCATTGTATTGGTTTCTTTATTGAGAAGGCTGGTACCTGATAGAGAGTCCCGTCTTTGGTTTGTTTCTATGGCGGTCATCGGTGCCAATGCCGGAGGAGCCTGGTCGCCCATCGGAGATGTAACCACTACCATGCTCTGGATTGGAGAAAAAGTATCCACTCCTGGTTTGATCACCAGGCTAGTCATTCCTTCAATCGTTTGTATTGCGGTACCGGCCATTATTGCTTCTTTCCTTCCAGCTTTCAGAGGGAATTTTGGTTCTTCCAGTAATTATGACCAGGAAAAAGGAAGGCAACAAGAGAAGCTTCTCAGTAGCCGCACCATGTTGTTCGTCGGCTTGGGTGGGTTAATTTTTGTGCCCATCTTCAAATCTGTCACCCATTTGCCTCCATACATGGGCATGATGCTTTCTTTAGGTATTGTATGGTTGGTTTCGGAATATATCCACCCAGAAGAAGATTTTACGGAAGAACGACGCCACATGTACTCTGCTCACAAGGCCTTATCCAGGATCGAGCTAACCAGTATCATCTTTTTCCTCGGTATTCTATTAGCCGTAGCCGCCCTCGAATCAGTTGCTGTTCAGGGAGCACACGGAGAAACTGGTTTTCTCATGCATCTGGCCGAAAACTTACAGGCTGCTATCCCCAACCAGGATATAGTCGTCATTATACTAGGGTTTTTATCTGCCATTATAGATAATGTACCGCTGGTAGCGGCCTCCATGGGAATGTACCCGATGGATGTTTTCCCGATGGATAACAAACTTTGGCATTTTATTGCATATTCGGCCGGTACCGGCGGAAGTATGCTGATCATTGGCTCGGCTGCCGGAGTGGCTGCCATGGGTATGGAGCGTATCGATTTCATCTGGTATATGCGCAAAATTTCCTGGCTCGCCTTTGTCGGGTTTATAGCCGGTGCACTGACATTTATTCTGATGAATCCTCTTTTTTCCTAATTCAGGAAAAAAGAGACTTTTATTGTGTTGATGATGAAAAGCAGATTGAATTATTACACCTGGTGCCTGTTGATCTTGAGTGTTTTTATGTGTGCCGACTGTTCTGAAAACGAACCTATGGCTATTACTGGAAAATGGGAGGCAACAGCACTGGAAGAAGAAGGTGAACCAATTGATGTACAACTGGATAAGATCCGATTCACTTTTTATCCGGATGCAAATTATGACTACCACAGTACGCTCAACTACCGGGAAGCCGGCAGGTATCACTTGAAGTCTAAGTATCTATACACCATTGATACACTTAATGATGCATCGGTCGAAAAAGTAGTTGAAATCACTCAGATGCTCCAAGATACTATGGTGATAAAAATGGAACAAAATGGCAAGGAAAGATTATTGACCCTGGCCAGAGAAGAATAGTATAAGGTAGGCTGCCGGCCGGCAGCCTACCTTATTTAGTTTAATCCGTTGATCAGTAAATTTAATTTACCTCGCAGCATCACATCTACCTTCATTCCTTGAGGCGTCAAATTAGCGTCCTTTATAGCCAATTCATCCAGATCTCCATTTAACATCACCCCATTTGTTACATTAAAATTGGCCAGTTGTTCTTTAAGCTGTTTTTTAGCCGCATCGAGATTATAATCCAGATAAAAATTCAGGGTTTCTTCTATTTTATTCTTAAAGGTACTCTTTAACAACCACCCGGCTGTTTTGAATAGCAGGTTCCTGGTTTTTAACGTATATTTCAAATTCTTGATCTCAACTGAGTTATTGCGTTCATTATAAGTCGGCTCCCCGGTTAGATAAACGTTGCCATTATAACTACCGGATAATAATACATCCACCACCAGTTTGTCTTCCTGACCGTACAGATTAATGTCTTCCACCGTAAAGCTCCTTTTGCCATATTCATAAGTTTCTCCGCCAACCTCTTCCCTGGCCA
>JAUIKE010000129.1 GCA_030430845.1 Bacteroidia bacterium
GCTAAAAATGGAAACTTCAAAGAACATTAGCCTGAATCGTAAAATGAGACTTGCTGCCATGCAAGATAAATACCGACAGAAAATTTTACGCATTTAGATGCGTTTGCCCTGGGGCATTGGGACCATAAGTTGTGTTAGCGAACTTAGCTATTGAGTAAATATTCCTTCAACTTGGCCACCGCCCTGGCCCGATGGCTGATCTTGTTTTTAGTATCGGCATCCATCTCGGCAAAGGTTTGTTGGTAGCCATCAGGTACAAAAACGGGATCGTACCCGAAGCCGCCGGTCCCTCTTTTTTCGCTGATGATCCGGCCTCTGACAATGCCTTCAAAGGTGAGGGTTTGGCCTTCCTGGATCAATGCAATGACCGTTTTGAATTGGGCTCCCCTGTTTTCTTTATCCGCTAATTTTTTCAATGCCAGGCGGATGTTAGCTTCTGAGCTTCTTTCCGGGCCGGCATACCGGGCTGAGTACACACCTGGCTCGCCATCTAGTGCATCGATTTCCAGGCCGGTATCTTCTGCAAAACAGTCGACTCCGTAATGATCAACTACATACTGTGCCTTTTGCAGGGCATTACCTTCAATCGTTGGTTGAGTTTCGGGGATATCCTCCGTACAGCCGATACTGTCAAGGCCCAATATATTAAACTGTCCGTCCAGAATGGCCCGGATCTCTTTTATTTTGTTGAGATTGGCGGTTGCGAAAATAAGGTCCTTCATTAATTTTGTTTTTATACCAGATCAAACATATCCTTCAATGCCTTCCACAGAGCGCCGGCCATCTGTTTTTTTCCCTGTTTTCGTTCTTCGTAAATATCCTGGATATTATGGGCAAAAAGCCATTGGATATCCGAAAGAAGAGTTGGCTGATACAATCGACTTTCTATATTCAATCCGAGTTCCTTTGGGGGCAGACCGAAAGCGATCACATGCCGGTAGGCTTTATTTTGATTCAGTTGAAAGAAACTAATTGAAGGATGATTTGTTATATTTACACAATGGATATCCTCCTCAAAATTCAATTGTACAGCTCCGAGGATTTTCCCTAAAAAGGCTTGGATCTCTTGATTCCACTCTTGTGCCCGAATAACAATTAAAACTGCTTTTTTATTATTCCCTAATAGTTCGATTTGCTGTTTTTCAGCCTCCGGCAATGCAAATATGTTGATATCTTTAAATAATTGTATCAAAATATAATTCCGTTTTAGTGAATTGAGGAGAAATAAATAGGAGGTTTATTTGGTGTTTAATTGAAATTGTAGAATTTTTTTGTAAAAATACTTACTTTTGTTTAAAAATATAACCTTTTATGAAGCAGAATATCAAAATTACAAAAGTCCAGCAATCCCGCCTTTCTGAAGTGGACTTTGAGAACATCCCGTTCGGGCGCGTTTTTTCAGACCACATGTTTGTTGCAGAATACAAAGACGGAGAGTGGCACAATCCACGTATTGAACCATTTGAGCGCTTCCCAATTCATCCGGCTGCAATGGCTTTACACTATGGTCAGGCCATCTTCGAAGGAATGAAAGCTTCTAAAAGTAAAGATGGAGAGCCTTTCCTCTTCCGTCCTGAAATGCATGCCAAACGCATCAACGCTTCTGCGGATCGGATGTGTATGCCTCATTTTCCTGAAGACCTGTTTCTGGAAGCTCTCCACGCATTAGTTGGCCTGGATCAGGGCTGGATCCCTCCACAAGAGGGTAGTGCCCTGTACATTCGCCCTTATATGTTCGCGAATGATGAATTCATCGGCGTTAAACCTTCCCAGAATTATAAGTTTATCATTTTTACCGGCCCTGTAGGTCCTTATTATCCAAAGCCTGTGAGCCTGATCGCCGAGCAAAAGTATGTGCGCGCCGTAAGAGGTGGTACCGGAGAAGCTAAAGCAGCCGGTAACTACGGAGGGTCTTTGCTGCCTGCCAAAATTGCCAATGAAAAGGGCTATGACCAGGTGATGTGGATGGATGGTCACGAATTTAAGTACATCCAGGAAGTCGGTACCATGAATATCTTCTTCGTTCTTGGAGATACCGTCGTAACGCCTGAAACGGATGGCGCTATCCTAAAAGGGATTACCAGAGATTGTGCAATCAAGCTTTTGAAAGATAATGGACACAAAGTAGAAGTTCGACCACTGGCCATCGACGAGATCGTTGAGGCTTACAAGAAGGGAGAACTCAAGGAGTGTTTTGGAACAGGTACGGCTGCCGTCGTGGCTCATGTTTCCAAGATCGCTTACAAAGATCTCGAAATGGAATTGCCTCCGGTAGAAGAAAGAAAAGTAGGAGCGTGGGTGAAAATGGAGATTGACGGTCTTCGCGCCGGTACCATCGAGGATGAAAATGGATGGATCGTGCCCGTTCAGGCGGTAGAAGAGATCAATGCTTAAGAATTTGATTTTGAATGTTTATATGAAAAAAGCCGGCTCTTAAGAGTCGGCTTTTTTTTGAGAAAAATGGCGTTTTAAAAACTGACCACCCCTTTAATACTAAACACCGGCTGCTGACTGACCGGATCCAAAAAAATATCGGGCTGCACCTGAAGCGTCAGGTCATCTGAAATATCAAAAGATTGGAGGTGCGCATCCACAAAAGCTTCCATGGAAACCAGGCCGTGAACGATGATCAGGCCGATGTAAGAGAGCTGAAGCTGTTTGTCAAATTTATCGCGGAAGGCTTTTAGTTCGGTACTATTCAGGCCCAGTGGTGTGAATTCGTGGTCTTCAGGAGGACTTTGAACCTGGGCATCAAAAGCTGTTTTAAAGCGTTTCAGCCACCCGGAATTATAATCGATGGCATAAACCACCCCGCCATAGGCCGCATATACCAAGGGTAGCTTCCACCATTTACGATCGTATATCTGACCGGCACCGGGTAAGATGAGTCCTAGCCTTAATGCTTTTCCAGGATTTGGCAACCATTTTTCTACCTGTACTTCCGGCAGATCGGCATTGTTCAGGGCAGCGGCGGTGGAGTCCTGTTCCTGAGCCTTTGCGGCTACAGAAAAGGCAAAAAGTAGGATGATTAACAGCGGGATTTTATTCATAAATACTATTCGTCGATACGATCCAGGAGTTGGTTCAGTTCGTCAACGGAATTAAATTTGATGACGACCTGGCCTTTCCCGTCTTCCTTCAGTTTAAGATCAACGCTTTTGGTACCAAAAAAGCTGCGGAAGGTACTGCGAACATTTTGATATTCATGAGGAATGCTGTTTTTAGCAACCTTGCCGGCTTTTTTACTGGCTCTATAATTTTTGATCCGGGCTTCCAGGTCCCTTACGGATAGTTTGAGGTTGATCGTTTCATTAAACATCTTCTTTTGTAGGAGTAGGTCCTCAATACCTTTCAGAGAGCGGGCATGGCCCATAGAGATCTTTCTTTCCTTAACCGCATCCTGCATTTCTACGGGAAGGCGGAGTAAGCCCAGGAAGTTGGTGATGCTGGTTCTGTTTTTGCCTACTCTCTCGGCCAGTTTTTCATGAGTAAGATTACATTCTTCCAACAGTCGCTGGTAGGTGATAGCTATTTCGATGGCATTGAGTTCTTCGCGCTGGATGTTTTCAACAAGTGCCATTTCCAGCAGTTCCTGATCATTAGCTACCCGGATAAAGGCGGGCACTTCTTCCAGCCCGGCTCTTTGAGAAGCACGCAGACGGCGTTCTCCGGAGATGAGCTGATATTCTTTAGGGCTCAGCCTTCTGACTGTGATGGGTTGGATCAGGCCATGTATTTTAATAGAGCTAGCTAGTTCTTCGAGCGCTTCTTCTGTGAATTCTTTCCGCGGCTGTTCAGGATTCGCCTCAATTTGCTCGAGGGGGAGCATTGCAAAAGTATGAGCTAGTTCCTTTACGACTTCGGCCTGGTTTTCGGCTAATTTTTCTTCCAGCTCATTATTTGCCAAAAGGGCTCTCAATCCCAGTCCTAATTCTTTTTTTCCTACTTTCTTAGCCACTTTTTTTGCCATATTTAATTGTTTGGGTGAAGCGGGGTTGTGTAAAAACTCGTTCCTCGTTTTTACCACCTCCAAAAAATATATTATTGGTTGTGTGAAAAGGCCGAAGGACTTTTTACACAACCCCGCTTCACAGTCTTAGGATACCGGATCTGTTTCCGGCTCTTTCAATTTAATGGGGTCATTGTTTTTATCTAAAAATTCTTTTGCCAGGTTCAGAAAGTTGATACTGCCCCGGCTACTGGCATCCAGCTGAATGACCGGAACGTGCATGTTCGGAGCCTCGCCGATCTTTGAATTTCTGTGGATGATGGTATCAAAAACCAGGTTGTGGAAGATATTTCTAACTTCACTCACTACCACATTGGCCAGGCGCAAGCGACTGTCGTACATAGACAACAAAATACCTTCGATCTTCAATTTTGGATTTAATTCCTTTTTCACCAGGTTAATGGTATCCGTCAGCTTTGTTAATCCTTCCAAGGCAAAAAACTCGCACTGCACGGGTATGAGCACAGAATCCGCTGCGGTCAGCGCATTTACTGTGACCAGGCCCAGTGAAGGCAAACAATCGATGAGGACGTAGTCATAGTAATCTCTAACCTTTTCAACGACGGATTGCATAAAATATTCCCTGCGGATCTTGGATACCAGTTCTAATTCTGCTCCTACCAGGTCAATGGTGGAAGGGATGATATGCAGGTTTTCCAGTTCCGTTTCGTAGATGGCCTCGGTAGGGTCGAAGTCATTTAAGAGGCAATCATAGATCGTTTCTTCCACATCGTCAGGCATGATACCGACGCCCGAAGAGGCGTTGGCCTGAGGGTCAGAATCAATGATCAGGACCCGTTTTTCGAGGATGGCCAGGCTGGCTCCCAGATTAATGGTCGTGGTGGTTTTCCCGACTCCTCCCTTCTGGTTGGCTATTGTGATGACTTTTCCCATATTATTTGTCTTTCTGCTTCTTCGTTAAAAAAAATAAGGGATGAAGTTATGTCGGTTCCCGATTGAAGAGTAGTGTTTCCATATCAGCTATGGTTCGAAGGAAACGATGAAACTTCATCCCTTATGCCAGCTTTAAAAATAAAACTTCTGGCGGTGAATTACAAGTTCAGGCTATCACCGATTGGCAACAAAATTAATTCTTTTCCTTTATCTGAAAAAGATTTTTTCGCTTGTTCGGGATCAATTTTGATCCAGCCGAACGTATCATAGTGAGAACCAATGATTTGGCCGCATTCGATAAATTCTGCGGCGATGGCTGCATCCTCATAACCCATGGTGAAATTGTCCCCAATTGGCAAAACTGCGGCGGTAAGCTTGGGGCAAGTCATAGGGATGAGTTTCATATCCATAGTCAGAGCCGTATCTCCGGCCAGGTAGACACAGCCTTCTTCATTCCAGATAACAAATCCGCCAGGATTGGCCGCATAGGTGCCGTCGGGTAGTACGCTGGAATGAACGGCGGCTACATATTTAACCGTTCCAAAGTCAAAGGAAAACTTTCCTCCAAGATTCATCGGATGCCCCTGAATGCCTTTTTCACCATAGTAGGTGACGATTTCGAAACTGGAGATCAGGGTAGCGCCCGTTCGCTTGGCAATCGGTTCCAGGTCAGCCACATGGTCCTGATGGCCGTGGGTGAGTAAAATGTAATCGGCTTCGATTTTGTCGACATCTACTTTACCCGCTGCCAATTCATTGGGGGTGATAAAAGGATCGAATAATAACTTTTTGCCTTTAGTTTCCAGTAAAAAACAGGCATGTCCGTAATAAGTAAGTTTCATGTAATGGATGAGTTTTGTTTTGAACTTAGAAGACGGATGAGCCGTCCTCTAAGTTCAAATCAGTTCTTTGTATTACCTTTGGGAAGATAACATTTTTGATAGAATTTTGTTAGGAGCTTAATACACATTTTTATCCTTTACAAAGAATTTACCAAACGAATGATAACTGTAATATCGGGAAGTAATCGACAGGAGAGTGAATGCCTTCAGTTTGCCAAAAAATTCCAGGAAATGCTTCAAGATAAATCTGATGAAGAGGTCAAATTGCTGGAACTAGAGAACATTCCACACGATTGGTTTTTCCCTAGGATGTATCAGGAAGGGGAGCAGGCCGAAAGCCTGAAGCAGATCCAGGATGAATACATGATACCGGCTTCTAAATTTTTAATCGTTACGCCCGAATACAACGGCAGCTTTCCGGGAGCCTTAAAGTTGTTTTTGGACGCTTGTTCGGTCCGAGCTTATTCCGAAACTTTTAAATGGAAAAAAGCTGCCCTGGCCGGGGTAGCTTCCGGACGGGCCGGTAATCTGCTCGGTCTGGATCACCTGGCAGCCGTTTTGAACCACCTCGGGGTTGTGACCCTCCCGCATCGTTTGCCGATTTCCAGAATTAACAGTCTGATGGAAGGACAGGAAATCATTGATGAGGCTACGCTTGGGGTGATGGAAAATCATGTGGAGGAACTCTTGAACTTTTGAATAAAAAAAGAGGGGCGTCTCATAACTCCTTCGTCGTTATTCGCCGCCAAATAATTTTCTTTTTGGGAGGTGTTTAATTATCAAAAACTTCGTTTTTGATAATTAAACACCTCCCAAAGAAAGATTTATTGGCTGACGAAAATGGCCGTAGGTCTTATGAGACAGCCCCTTTTTTTTACTCAAAAGGAATGAAGAAGGGTAGCCTCATTTGAGGCCCTTCCGATTCTTGTAATGACTTTAGTTCTTTGTAGTAAGGATAATAATCGGGAAATTGAGTCTTAAGCAGCGACTCAAATTTGATGTCTGTATCCTTTTCGCCCGAAAGTTCTTCCAGTAATTCCAACCATGTAGATTTGATAAACGGATACTCTTTTATCCTGTATTCTTCCAGGCCTGACATATTAGCCGCTATGTCAATAGCCTTATCCAGATCACCCAATTGATCCACCAGCCCGATTTTTAAAGCTTCCTCACCGGTCCATACACGGCCCTGGGCAATTTGGTGGACCTCATCGCGCGTCATATGGCGGCCTTCGGCTACCTTATTGAGGAAAATTTCATACATATCCTCCGTACGTTTCTGGAACCAGCGGGTCTCTTTATCTGTCAGGTCATAGAAAGGAGTCAGACCCGCAGAGAAATCACCCGTACGAACGGTATCAAAATTGACACCAAGCTTTTCATTTAATAAGGTCTGGGCATTGGGCAGCATGGAAAAAACGCCGATTGAGCCGGTAAGGGTACTGGGCCGCGCTACAATGGAATCAGCCAGGCAAGAAATATAATAGCCGGCCGAAGCAGCATAATCTCCCATAGAAACCACAATCGGCTTGCCCGTTTCTTTGAGTCTGCTTAATTCATGATGCATGTTCTCAGCAGAAAGAGCGCTTCCGCCCGGAGAATTTACCCGCAGTACGACAGCCTTGATCCGATCATCTTTGCGTATGGCATTAAAAACCTTGTTGTAGCGCTTATCACCTATACTTCCGTTACCGCCTGCTCCGTCTACGATTCCGCCCTCTGCATATACAACGGCAATTCGATCACTGGAATAACTGCCCAGGCTGGGAGGTTTGGCTTTGTTGTAATTATTGAGGCTGATGAAGTGTATGTTCTCATCCTTTCCTAAGCCGATCCGCTCTCGGATAGAGGAAAGAGCAGCGTCTCGATAATCAGCCGCATCCACTAGTTTGTGCTCAACTGCTAATTGAGGGTTACTACTAATGAATTCATTGGCGATTCTTTTTAATTCAGGAACGGATATATCTCTGGATTCACTGATATCTTCCAGGAAATTGTCATACATGCCATTCAGATATTGCCGGACCTGGAATCGATTCTGCGGACTCATATCCGTTCGCCGGAAAGGCTCCGTGGCGCTTTTATACTGCCCGGCGTAAAAGACCTGCATCTTTACACCCACTTTATCAAGCATATTTTTATAAAACGGTATTTGTGCAGCAAACCCCCTAAAATCGATAATCCCCATGGGGTTCAGATAGATTTCATCTGCTACAGAGGATACGTAATAGGCACCTTGGGTGTAGTATTTTGAATAGGAGAGGATAAATTTTCCTTCACTCTGGAAATCTTCGAGGGCTTGGCGTAGCTCTGCTGCTGAAGCGGTTCCGCTCGTCATAAGGGCATCTACTTCCATGAAGATACCCTTGATGCGATTATCGGTAGCTGCATTGTTGATCGTGGCAATGATCTCATGGAGCCCTAAGGTTTTTTCATCATAAATATCAAAACCTGCTGATTCAAGGTTGTTGGTATATTCAGGAATGATATCGTCAAAACTTAAATGGAGGACCGAGTTGGAGTAAACGGAAGGCTTTTGCTCCGCCGAACTGGCAATCCCTGCAAAAATCATCACACCGATCAAGGACAACACGATCGAGCCCACTATGAACCCCAGGCAGGAAGCAAAAAAGAATTTGAAAAATTGTTTCATTATCGATTGACTTGAGATAGAAAAGAGGAGCTAAAGCACCTATCTTCCTTTATTTGTTTTACCAAAGCTATTATTTGTTTCGGAAATCACCTGCAAAATTAGATAAATCCCCCGAATTTGTGGATAACGAAAGGATGCATTCCCATATTTTATATAGCTAAGACCTCAAAGGCCTCGAGACCTTCAAGGTCTTAGTTAGACTAGCCGATTTAAACTACCAATAAAGAAATATTATTAAATTTGATTGTACACATCACTATTTTAAACTTCTTACATTCTAATCAGTAAAAACCTATTTATGAAGAGAATAAGCTTTTTTTTGAGCTTGAGTTTGATCTTAAGTCTAAGCTTCACTGCTTGTCAGCAAGGCGGTGAAAGTGCAGGTGAAAACGCGACTGCAGATATGGAACAATCAACCGAAGAAACGACTGAAAGGCCAGCCTACGCCATCGTCATTCACGGAGGTGCCGGTACCATCCGTAAAGAAAATATGAGCGACGAGATGGAAGCTGACTACCGCAATGCCTTAAACCAGGCCTTGAACATCGGAGAAAAAATTTTGAAGGAAGGAGGTGCTGCAGCAGATGCGGTGGAGCAAACGATCATGTACCTGGAAGACTCTCCGCTATTTAATGCTGGGAAAGGCGCCGTTTTTACGCATGACGGGAAAAATGAGTTGGACGCAGCCTTCATGGATGGCGCTACCCTTAATGCCGGAACAGTGGCGGGAATTACCAACATCAAAAACCCCATCCGCGCAGCCAGGGCCGTGATGGAAAAATCAGAACACGTGATGCTGATCGGCCCGGGGGCTGAGCAGTTTTCAGAAGAACAAGGGCTCGAAACCGTTGATCCCAAATACTTTTTTACAGAACGTAGATGGGAGGCGTTGCAGCGTATTTTAAGCAGTGAAAAGGAAGAAATTGGATACGTAGATAATACCGCTGATCATAAATTCGGAACGGTCGGATGCGTAGCCTTAGATCAAACGGGAAATATTGTAGCCGGCACCTCAACTGGAGGAATGACCAATAAAAAATACGGCAGAGTAGGGGATGTACCTATCATTGGCTCCGGGACCTATGCTAAAAATAATACTTGTGGTGTTTCTGCAACGGGCCATGGAGAATTTTTTATTCGCTATACCGTAGCTCACGATATCTCTGCCATCATGGAGTACGCTGGAAAAAGCCTGCAGGAAGCCTCTGACGAGGTGGTGATGAATAAGTTGGTTAAAGCCGAAGGTAGTGGTGGCATCATTGCCATTGACAAAGATGGCAATGTTTCCATGACCTTTAATTCGGAAGGTATGTATCGCGGTTATGCAAAACCAGGAGAAAGAGTGGTAGGGATCTATAAAAATGAATAAAAAAGGAGGAAGAGTATGTGAAAAAAGTCCGAAAGACTTTTTTCACATACTCTTTAAAAATATAACACCTCTCTTAATTCTGCCTCGCTTTTGATCGGCCGACTGGCTACCTCTAAGCGCAGCTCCTCTTTTTTACCAGCTGAAGACGGCCCTACCGTTTTGAGTAAAGAAAGCTGATTATCTTCAGAAACTACCCAGATAAGGTATTCAGAGTCATCCAGAAACGGGATCGGTGTTTTGTTCGTCGCTAAATACTGATAAACGGTATTGTGTTTTTTACTAGCGATGAAGGTTGTTTTTCCTTTGATCTTTTTCCCCTCTTCATCGATCAACTGAATGGGGACGACATTTTCGCCAGGCGCGATGGGCCGGTCACAATTCCAAATGCCGAAGTGATCTACGCTGAAGCGGTTGACAATTTTAAAAACGCCTATTTGGTCTGGATTGATCCGACCTTCATCAACCATTTCCTGAACGGTGGTTTCGAATTGCAAACGCTCTTTGCTGATGAGTGCTTCTTTGTCTCTGCGAAGGCGGTCCACACGATCTTGCAGAATGACATCCCTATCCAGAACGGCTTGTTTGAAAGCATCCATTTTTTGCTGATACTCTGTCAGGGCTGCCTGATAAGCACTGCTTCCTACTACAGGAATGACTCGTAAACTGAGGCTGCGTTCTCCATGCATGAGTGTGATCTCAAACTCCTGATCGTTGAGGGCATTGATCCGGGCACTTTGCCAAACGACTGCATTGATTTCCGATAAATCAGCGGCCGGGCTGTTGGGAGCTAACTGGAAGATGGCGCCATTAAAGGTATTCTGGATCTTAGCAAGCTTTTCACCGGAGCCTTCAAAAAACTCAACTTCTTCGATGCCGTCATAAAAGTCGAGGCTGAAGGTCGGCTGGTCGCGTCGTTGTTCGATTGGCTCGATAGGTTTTTCCGGCAAGGGATAAGAAGCTTCTAATTCCCGGATGGTTTGCTCAGTATTTTGCTCAATTTGATTGATGACAGCCTGGAAATTCGCTTTTAGCTGATCAAAGAAAGTTTGATCAGGCGGATTTTCCTCTGTGATGATCTGTATACGATCTACGCCTTCGTACTCCCACTGACGCTCCGCCACATTGAGCTGATATATATTGTATTTAGGCGCCTGTGAATTGATGCGGGGCATCCGAACTCTGGAAACCAATTCTACTTCAATCTGTTTATCAGGAGCCAAATTAAGGCGTTGGCCGTCCTGAAAGCCAAGTATCTCGATCATACCCGCCGATTCCAGTTGATAGCGAGTCCCATTTGAATCATAATGCATCGGAATGCCGGAAAGGAAGAAGTCCACAAAGTCGTGCATTTCCCGGAACTGAATGTCGACTGGTCCATTGACAGCCGCTCCATTTTGATCCACAAATGCCTGGGCGGGGATGATGATCTGCGAACCGGTTTGGAAGATAAGGGTATCTCCCCGCTCGGCCACCAGGCTAGTTCGGGTTGCAGGAACATTTATGTTCTCCAAAGGAGGATTAACGAAAGCTTGGCTGGCAAAGTGCGCTTCAGCGGCTTGCTCGTAAGGAACCGTTACGCCACTTTTATTCAACCAAAAAAGGGACACAAGTAAAAGCAAAGAGGCAGCGACCGCACTGGATACATAAAGTACCCGGAGCCGGCCAGTTTGTTTTTTAGCCCCCTCATACTGCCCCAGCAAGGCATCAAAATCCTGATGCTTTTTGATCCGTTCCGGATCCGGGGGAGAAGGATTAATGATAAATTTGTAGTTTTTGCTCATACCCGAAGTTTTGCATTAGAAGAAGTACAGCCTCGCTCATTCATCATGACCCATAAATTTTTTGAGTTTGTTTAGTGCTCTGTACGTTTTCATTTTTGCATTACTCTCTGTAATTCCAATAATTTCAGCGATTTCTTTGAAAGGCCGTTCTTCAAAAAAACGGAGCTCGATCAAAATTAGATCTTTCTCCTTTAATTGGTCGAGGGCCTCGATCATTCGCTGAAGTTCTTCTTCCTGGTTTGCAGGTTCGTCCGTGTCAATAATGCTGTTGATATGTGAATCCTCTATACTGACGACTCTCTTTTTCTTTTGTTGCCGGTAATACTGTGCCACTTCATTGCCGGCTAGTCTGTACAGCCAGGATGAAAAGGGAACTCCCTGAAAGGAGTAACCATTAATTTTTTGAAGGGCTTTCAGAAAAACTTTAGAGCAGATGTCACTACTTAAGGCTTCATCTGCCACGCGGCGATAGATAAAACGGAAGATGGTTTCAAAATACCGTTCATAAAGCGGACGAAATAGGGCAGGATCTTGCTGGGCAGCCTGAATCTCCAACCACTCCGCTTCTATGGCGCTCGTCGACATATTATTCGCGTGGTTCATTCGGGCATTTTTAGCAGATATACTTTTCGTTTGTAAATTCATTAACAGCTGCCGTTTTTTCGCCTTTTTTAGAACTTTATGCATTCAATTCATTAGCATAACGGCAGGTGGTAGGAAAAGTAACACTTTTTTTTTCAAAAAATAACAAAGCTAATTGTATTATTTTGAGCGGGTTTTAGGGGCGGCCGTCCCCTAAAACCCGCTCAAAATAAAATTTGAAATGGAAAAGCATATAAAAAAGGCCTATGAGCCTCATCATTTTCGGGAACAGGGGCATCAACTGATCGATCTTTTAGCCGATTATTTACAGACCGTTCAGGATAATCCGGATTCATTAGAGGCCATTCATTGGAAAGAGCCGGAGGAGATGCTGAAGAATTGGTCCTTGGATGAAGAAGAGCCAAGGGAAAATAACTGGCTGAATTTTTATAAAAAGGTGTTAGATACCTCCGTTCATGTCCATCATCCGAAATACATGGGCCATCAAATCAGCCCAACCGCCCCGGTGGCTGCTTTAGCTGGGTTCCTGGGCGATTTCCTGAATAATGGCATGGGCGTATACGAGATGGGAGTGACTTCTACCACGCTGGAAAGGATTGTCATAAAAAAAGTAGCCGGGCAGATGGGCTTCGGACCGAAGGCCGGTGGATTCCTGACTTCCGGCGGTACGCTTGGCAACCTGACGGCCCTGCTGTGTGCCCGTAGCCGGATGGCCAACCGCAACATTTGGCAGGAGGGGGGCGGTACCCAATTGGCCCTGATGGTCTCCGAGCAGGCACACTATTGCGTAGACCGGGCCGTGCGGATCATGGGATGGGGCGAAGGGGGGATTATCAAAGTTCCGGCGAATGAACAGTTTCAGATGCGAACGGAATTGCTACCTGAATTATTGGAAAAAGCGGAAGCAGAGGGCAGAAAAGTGATCGCCGTGGTTGGAAGTGCTTGTACTACCTCAACCGGTTCTTTTGACGACTTGAACGCTATCGGTCGGTTTTGTAAAGAAAAAGGACTTTGGTTTCACATCGATGGGGCGCATGGCGCAGCGGCTGTTTTTTCCGAAAAATATAGTTCCCTGGTAAGTGGCCTGGAGAAAGCCGACTCCGTGGTTATGGACTTCCATAAAATGTTACTGACTCCCTCCATAACCACTGCTTTGGTTTTTAAAAAAGAGGAAGATACCTACCGGACTTTCGCCCAAAAAGCACAGTACCTGTGGAATACGGAGGAGGATCGGGAGTGGTTCAATCTGGCTAAGCGCACTTTTGAGTGCACAAAGCTGATGCTGAGTATCAAGGTATATTCGATCTTAAAAGTCTATGGGACGGAGTTGTGGGATGAGTATGTAACGAAGGTCATGGATACAGGCATCCGGTTTGGACAGCTTGTGGAGGCGCATCCTCAGTTTGAATTGGCTGTTTTGCCTGAGTGTAATATTGTATGTTTTAGGCACCGTCCTGTTGGGATGATGGTCAGTGAAGAACTCAATGAGTGGAATGAAAACTTGCGGCAACGCCTGCTGGAGGAAGGAAAGTTTTATATTGTAAAAACGAATTTGGAGGGGAATTTGTGGTTGAGGTGTACTTTTACAAATCCTTTTACCACTGAGGCGGATTTGACCTCTTTACTAGCTGAACTTGAAGCATAAAAACAAAAAAGCCCGGCGACCGCCGGGCTTTTTTGTTTTTATGCTTCTTCCAAAACTTTCGTTACCAGATCGGCAGCTTCTTGTAAAATAACTGCTGAGTGTACATTCAGTCCTGACTCATCGATCATTTTCTTCGCGATATCGGCATTAGTACCTTGCAAGCGCACGATGATGGGAACGGGAATGTTGCCCATGTTTTTATAGGCATCGATCACTCCTTGTGCTACGCGGTCACAGCGTACGATCCCGCCAAAGATATTGATCAGGATGGCTTTTACTTTAGGATCTTTCAGAATGATGTGGAAGGCCTGCTCTACACGAGCCGCATCTGCGGTACCTCCTACATCCAGGAAGTTTGCAGGTTCTCCACCAGATAACTTAATGATATCCATAGTAGCCATGGCCAGACCGGCACCATTTACCATACAACCCACATTACCGTCGAGATTGACGTAGTTGAGATCGAATTTTTTAGCTTCTACTTCTGTCGGATCTTCTTCAGAAATGTCGCGTAATTCGGCCAAATCCTTATGGCGATACAAGGCATTGTTGTCCAAAGTTACCTTACAGTCTACGGCCAGAATTCGATCGTCACCTGTTTTCAGGCATGGGTTGATCTCAAACAGAGAGGCATCAGAACCCAGGAATGCTTTGTACAGGTTCGCGACGAATTTGGTCATTTCTTTGAAGGCCTGACCTTCCAGTCCCAGGTTAAAGGCAATTTTCCTGGTTTGGAAAGCCTGCAAACCCAGTGTGGGGTCGATGTATTCTTTGTGGACCAGGTGAGGCGTTTTTTCGGCTACTTCCTCAATATCCATACCACCTTCGGTGGAATAGATGATCACATTGCACTTACGGCCTCTGTCCATCAGGACAGACACATAGATCTCTTCACAAGCATCGAAATCAGGGGCATACGCATCTTCGGCGATAAGAATTTTGCTGACCAGTTTTCCAGGACCGTTCATACCACCTGGCGTTTGGGGCGTTTTGAGCATCATACCTAAGATATTGCCGGCATGTTCTTTGAAGTCCTCCAGGTTTTTGGCCAGTTTAACTCCGCCACCTTTTCCGCGACCACCGGCATGGATCTGAGCTTTGACAACCGCAAAATCACTTCCGGTAGCCTCTGTGATTTTTTTATAGGCATCAACGGCTTCTTCCATGGTTTCGGCCACCATTCCTTCCTGGATGGCTACTCCATAGCTTTTCAAAAGTGCTTTGCCTTGATATTCGTGAAGATTCATGTTTAAAGTTTTATTTTGACAGGTATTTCGTTTTTTTCAGCTTCAAAAGTAATTGTTTTTACCTTTAAAACAAAAACATGAGTCATTCCAAATTTTTTTAAAGAGGATTTAGAAAAAACAACTATTCAACTAAATCTTGATTTTCAATTCATTGTCCGTTGCTCGTTGTCCGCAATTAAACGAACAACGAACAACGGACAACGAACAACAAAAGCTAAATAATTGAAAGACAAGGCTATATAAATTGTCTCGAAAATTAGGAATGACTCAAGTTTTGTTTACATATTAATATATGACTATTCTTTTGATGGATCTACCTTTTTCACTTTGAAGACTCAACATATAAATTCCGGGAGCCAGATTGTCAGTAGGCATTTCAAAAGTATTCATACCCTGGATGAAGTTGTACTGACCGAGGGATTTGATCAATTGCCCCGTCGTATTAAACAGGGCGGCCTGAGCTTCAAAACTCTCCGTAACCTCTGCTGTAATTTGAAGTTGCTGGTTAGCCAGGGCCGGATTAGGAAGAATATTAAAGCTTTCGAGCTCCGCAATGTCCTCCACAGCCGTCGTTTCTCCAACAATGAAGGTTCTTGAATCGGTAGGCGGCATGCATGTGCTGATAGCATTGAAGGGAAGAACCCTCCAGTAATAAGTTCTGCCAAGAGTGACCAGGTTGCCGTCCAGTTCAAAGGTGTTGCCTTCCGTAATAAATCTTTGTGGTTGAATGGAAAAAGTAGGAACCGGGCTAATTTCGAGCAGGTAATGAGTCGCCCCTACGGGAGCTGACCATTCGAGGTGGATCGTACCCGCATTGGAAACAATGCCTGCGTTATTAGGAATGAGTAGCTGCGGTAATTCCGTGATTTCGGTTGTAGTAGGCGGTGTAGCATTTTTACGTAAATAATCCCGGTTACTTTCTGTTTGATAATCCGCCTGCATCAATTGCATCTGCTGATCAGTGAAATGATAATCTCCACGGTCACAATTGAGGAAATAGCCGACAAAGTTAGCCTCATCCGGATTGACCAAAACGCCGTTAGGGTCTTTGGCACCTCCTGAATAGGCACAATTATTGGAGCCGAAGCCGAAGTTGTAATCGGGAGGGGTATCGCAAACCCGGTCGGCAGCTGATTCACAATTGCTTCCGTCCATTAGTTCCGTCAGTTGCCCGCCTGGAGATCTGACCGGGGCGGGATCACCATGTTTGCCGGGGTCGTAAGGGTCGCTATCCCAACCCAGGAAGGGATGAGCCAGAGAGAAAAAGTGTGCCATTTCATGCGGCATACCAATGGAGTTCTTGTTGACAAAAGATTTGTCGAGGACGATCCAGTCGAAAAAGGCCCGATAATAGCCTCTCGTGACGCCTTCTGAGCCATCTTCTTGATTGGCATTGTTGACCAGCCAAATATTGACGGATTCGTCGTCTTTGGCAAACTGCATGACGCCACCCTCAGCTTCATAAGGCCGGTCATAAATCACATCATTGTTAACGTAATTGAATTTAGTATCCTTAAGGAAAAAACGAAAACCAACAGCTTCGAAATCTTCGTTCAGTGCACAGAGTTGTTCCAGTACCAATTTTTCATTGATCCGGCCACTCCCGTTGGTTTTACCCACCAGATGGAAGGTAACCGGAATGTAGGTTACCGTATTCGATTTCTGTGCAGCGAAAGGGCTGGCTTTTAAAGCTTCGATGTTTTTGTCGAGACGATTCATCATAAGTTCGATATCTTCGTCGGTCAGTCCACATCGATCAGTGTGTTGTGCATAAGTGGTGTGAAGGGACAATAGCATACACACCCCAAAAATGGTTATTATTAATCGCATAAGATTCTTTGATTTTGCCAATCTATTTTAAGTTAAACGCAAAATTAAATTTGTTGGTCAGAATAAGCTTCTTAGGGGTGAAATCTTTGGTCTCAGATTGGACAAAGCTGGCAAAATTAGCTACATTTACGTCAATTTTTAAAAACCCCAAATGTAAAAAAAAATGTGATATCTTTTATTGAGGAAAATTTTGACGCTCTGAAAACCAATTCACATTATTTAGGAGGTAGTTTGGATAAAATATATACGTTTCAGATCCAAAAGGGTTGTCATTTAAAAGCAAAAATTTGTCAATTAATTACCAAAATATAACAATACGAATAAACCATGAGTAAAGTAACAGTAGTAGGTGCCGGTAATGTAGGAGCTACATGCGCCAATGTATTGGCACACAAAGATGTCGTTAAAGAGGTTGTTTTGTTGGATATCCAGGGTGATCTCGCCCGAGGTAAAGCGCTGGATAGCTGGCAGCAAGCTCCTATTGATTATTACAGTACGGCCCTGACTGGTACGGAGGATTATGCTTTGACTGCTGATTCCGATATTGTGGTCATAACGGCCGGCGTTCCCAGAAAGCCGGGTATGAGCCGCGACGACTTGATCTCCACGAATGCCAAGATCGTGAACATTGTGACCGAGTCGATCATGAAGCATTCCAAAAATCCGATCATTATTGTTGTATCGAATCCTTTGGATGTGATGACTTATGCCGCTTACAAAGCTTCCGGCCTGGACAAAACCCGTGTGTTCGGTATGGCTGGTATCCTGGATACGGCCAGATATCGTGCCTTCCTGGCTACTGCTCTTAATGTTTCCCCAAAGGATATTCAGGCTGTATTGATGGGTGGACATGGTGACACCATGGTGCCGCTGCCTCGTTATACCACAGTTGCCGGTATTCCTGTAACGGAAATGATCGATATGAGTGACCTGGATGCCATCGTAGAAAGAACTAAAAAAGGAGGTGGTGAACTGGTTAAACTGATGGGCACTTCTGCCTGGTACGCACCTGGCGCAGCTGCCGCTCAGATGGTAGAGACGATTGTGAAAGATGAAAACCGTATCTTCCCATGTTGTGCACTACTGGAAGGAGAGTATGGCCTGAAAGATATTTTCCTGGGTGTTCCTGTTAAGTTGGGCAAAAACGGAATTGAACAGGTACTCGAATTGCAATTGAACAGCGACGAAAAAACACTCCTGAATACCTCTGCCGAGCATGTTCGCTCTGTAATGGAAGTATTCGAGGGAATGGATATTTAATAAAAATTCCTAAACGAATTGGGCGAACGCCCAATTCGTTTAAAATATATTCTGCTCTTTCAAACCTTTCGAGCTATAAAATGTTGTTCCTTTGTTATAATACAGAAAAGTGCAGCACATGCAACAAGAGTCTAGGCTAACGATGGAAATTATGCAAAAAATGATCACCAATACCGGTGAATCATTGTCCGATCTCAGCTATAAAAAACCCATCCTTCTAGTTTTTTTACGTCACTTTGGATGCACCTTTTGCAGGGAAGCCCTGGCAGATATTGCCAAACGAAGGGACTCCATTGAAGAAATGGGTACCCAAATTGTATTTGTTCACATGACCGATAATGAAACAGCAGATCGCTATTTCAACCGATATGAACTGGAAGGGGCGGTGCACATCAGCGACCCGGAATGTATTTATTATAAAGAATTTGGCTTGTTGAAAGGCACATTTACCCAATTATTTGGCCTGCAATCCTGGATCCGCGGCTTTAAAGTAGGTGTTTTAGAAGGACAAGGTGTCGGTCCTCAACTTGGCGACGGTTTCCAAATGCCCGGCGTATTCATGATCATCGACGGAGAAGTCAAAGAAAGCTTTATCCACAAGCTGGCTTCCGACCGCCCCGACTACCTTAAGTTAGTTCAGTGCTGTTCGGAATAAGGTAGGAACTCTAAAAAATCGAAAAAAATATTGGGCTCGTCTGGGCCCTTTTTTTTTTGAACTATATCCTGAGATATTCCGTTTTCTACTATAAATAGGCCTAAACATTGAACATTAATAATTACCTTATGACGAAGAGTCCCGGCCATAAAACAAAATGGTAGTACAATCAGCTATTAACAGTGTAGTGATGCTTATTATGATTGCAGTCTACCTTAGATGGATACGGCATACAGGAGTGTCAAATTATATAAAACGGAAATAACTTATTTGAATATGATAGGATGGCGTTTTCAAGATTATGTACCTGGAAAAAATGATGCATCAACCTTCGATAAGCTACTACAGCTTTTCCAGGAACTGTTGATGCACACTTCAGGAGAAGTGAGCGAAGCCCTGGCCTGGCTGACGGAGTTGGATAAAGAGTATGGGCTAACGGATGATGATTACGGTATGGCTGATTTTATACAAGATCTGATCGATAAAGGGTATATTCAGCAGCAAGATGCGGCCAATCCTAATTTTGTCCCTTCTGCTAAAATGGAGATTGCCCTGAGGCAAAAAGCCCTGGAAGATATTTTCGGGCAACTCAAGAAATCAAAAAGAGGGAATCACGATACCAAATTCGGCGGCCGCGGCGACGAACAAACAGCCGACCGGAAGCCCTATGAGTTTGGTGACACACTCGATAAACTGGCCATTTCCGAATCCTTGCGCAATGCTCAGATCAACCACGGTATCGATGACTTTAAACTCACTCAGGACGATCTGGAAGTACACGAAACGCTCTACCAAAGCCAGATGAGTACGGTGCTGATGATCGATATTTCTCACTCTATGATCTTATATGGAGAGGATCGAATAACACCGGCAAAACGCGTGGCAATGGCCTTGTCAGAGTTCATTACCACCCGTTTCCCAAAAGATACATTGGATATTCTCGTTTTCGGCAACGACGCCTGGCAGATCGAGATCAAAGACCTGCCTTACCTGCAAGTCGGCCCTTATCACACGAATACCGTTGCCGGCCTGGAATTAGCAATGGACATCCTGCGCCGTCGCCGCAATCCCAACAAACAGATCTTCATGATCACGGATGGGAAACCGACTTGCATTAAAAAAGGGAAGAAGTATTATAAAAATAGTTTTGGCCTCGACCGCAAGATCGTCAACCGAACCCTGAACCTGGCCACTCGTTGCCGCAAGCTGGATATTCCTGTCACTACCTTTATGATCGCTCGCGATCCTTATCTGGTAAACTTCGTTGAGCAGTTCACGAAGGCGAATAACGGAAAGGCCTTTTATAGTAGCTTGCAGGGTTTGGGTGAGTTCATCTTTAGAGATTATAAGAACAACAAATTCAGAAGACATCGTTAATCGTGGATGGGGAGATCAGCTTGTGATAGGCTCGATTTATAATCCTGCTCATCAAGAATTGATGCTTTGCCTGGCCAGTACGCTGCGGATGCTAGTTCGTTCGCCTGTGGCGACCTCACGATACTGGGATGCTTTTCACGCCTGCGGCGTGAGGATACTGACGTTTTATTTTGCTAAATGAATAGTAACTTGCAACTCTCATCGCCTAAATCAACCATGAGCATCTGCGGCTGCAGGCCGCAATAGCATCCCAGCATCGTGAGGTCGCCACAGGCGAACGAACTAGCATCCGCAGTGTACTGGCTGAGTAAAGTATCGCATCTTGAGTTGCTTTATCACAATTTTTACTTTTCTGCATCGTTAGTGCTTTAAACATTGAAACAACTATGCAGAAACACTTTCTAGGACTACTCCTATGCATCGGCCTGTCCCTCCCGGCCTTCTCTCAGCAATCCCTGGCCGGCTCCCTAAATCAAGCCGATCGCGATTCCATCTGGCAGATTGAAGATACCCTGGCCGTTTTTTCTTATACCTTTCTGAACGATTCCCTGCCGCAAAACCGTTTCGGAGCCGTCCGCAAATTCATCCCAGCCTTAGTCAGAGCCCTGAAAACTGAAAACTCCTTCAAATACAAATTCGAGCGATTGCCAAATGTATCCATTCAATATCCTCGCGACAGCTCCTTCCGGGTGTTTACCTGGCATTTGTATGTAGATGTGAACGAATACCGCTACTACGGCGCCATCCAAATGAATACCTCCGAACTTAAGTTGTTCCCGCTGCGCGACCGCTCTTTTGAACTCGAAGGCAATCTCGAACAATTGACCTTAGCTCCTGATAAGTGGTACGGAGCCGTTTATTATAATTTAAAAGAAGTCAAAACCAAGGATCAAACCTACTACCTGCTATTCGGATTTGACCGAAATGAACTGTTCCGCACCCGAAAAGTCATGGATGTGCTTAGCTTCGGCAGCCAGGGCCAGCCGATCCTGGGCGCGCCGATCATTCCCGGTCCGCGAGGTGAGCTAAAAAAACGCCTGATCCTGGAATATTCCTCTGAGGCCTCTATCCGACTGAACTACGATGAAGCCCTCGGCATCATCATCTACGATCACCTCACCACCATCAACGGTAAATATGACGAAGGCCCGGTGAATGTAGGGGATGGGTCCTATGAAGGCTTTAAGATTGCTAGGGATGGCTTGGAATACATTCCCAAGGTCTTTGACTTTGTGAGTGAGACGCCGCCGCGGCCGTTTCCTGTGTTGGACACGGAAAGGAAAAAGAAAGGCAATTAATACCGGACTACAAACTTATTGGCGTTAAAAAAATAAGCGCCTAATCGGACAGCAAGCTTCAGCTTGCCAGGAAAGCGAGCTTTAGCTTGCTTAAATTCGGCGGTTAAAAATTAAACGCCAATCAGTTTGTCAGGTCAACGACCTTCAGGTTGTTGAATCAACTCTAAATTACATACCCCTCACTATTCCCTACTTTCATTAATTCACTACCATTTTCTATCTTTAAGGATATCGGTCACCTCATAAAAAAGAAGATAGAAAATGAACGCCTCCCCAGCTCCTATTTTAACTCACCCAGGCCTACCTTATCTGGATATGATCCTGGTCAAAGGAGGTAAGTTTCTTTTAGGGAGTGAAGAGAAGGAGGCGAGAGATAATGAAAAGCCGGTCCATGAAGTTACCTTACCCGATTTTTATATTGGAAAATATCCAGTCACTCAGCAGCTTTGGATGGCTGTTATGGGAGAAGAAAGTAATCCTTCGCGTTTTAAAGGGCATAACCGCCCGGTGGAGCGTGTATCCTGGAATGATACCCAAGAATTCATCAAAAAACTAAACGATTCTAGTAATAAAAAATACCGCCTACTAACAGAAGCAGAGTGGGAGTATGCCGCTCGTGGAGGTGAGAAGAGCCTTGGATTTAGGTATGCTGGAAGCAATAAGTTAAAGGATGTGGCTTGGTTTAAAAGCAATAGTCATGGAGAGACCAAGCCAGTAGGACTTAAATATCCAAATGAATTGGGTATCTATGATATGAGCGGCAATGTGTATGAATGGGTGGAGGATCAATATCATAGCAACTATAACGGTATACCTAAGGATGGTTCTGCCTGGGTGGATAAAGAGCAGGGTGCTGATCGCGTTTTACGCGGCGGTAGCTGGTACTTCTCGGCACAGTACTGTTGTGTGGCCTATCGCAACTTCTACGACCCGATGATCCGCCTCGACTATGTCGGTTTTCGTTTAGGTTTGTCTGTTAACAACGTATAGGGGATAGCCCAACAACCTGAAGGTCGTTGTCCAGACAAACTAAAGTTTGTAGTCCAATTAACTATGGACCTCTCGGGCCACTTCCCCCAACACTTCCCTTACCACCTTATGCGGCCCGTCAAACACCTTTTCCTTCACCTTTAACTCATTTTTCTCCATCAACTCATTATGAAAATCATGCCGCTCTTTCGTGAGGTAGATATCCATTTTCCCATACACGAAAAGCAGCTTTTTATCCGACAAATAATCTTTGAACGGCAGATAGTCCAAATCCTCTGGGAACAAACCAGCCCAGAGGATGAGGTTGTCAAAGTCGGGCATTTTGTTGAGGATCCAGCGGACTTGCGTGGCACAGCCCTGGGAGAAGCCCAAAAGAATGATTTTTACATCTTCTGCACATCGCCCCTTATACTGCTCGTACAATCCCTGAATCATATTTGAGTAGTCTTCAATCTCATTCAGGCGGTCTTCTCGGGTCATCCAGGTGGCCACGGGAACGCGCTTGCCGTCGCCTTCCCAGTAGAATTTAGACAGGCCTTCCGGTGCGAGTACAAAGGTGTCGTCCGCCGCCAGGACATCGAATTTTCGAATAAAAAACTTGGCCAGCTGCCCATAGCCGTGACAGACGATCCAGAAATACTTCGTCTTCAGACCGGCCTCGCCAATAGTATAGTAGCGAGCTGTTTTTTCTACTTTGAAATGGTGTTCTTTGATCATTATAAATGCTGACCTATTTTTTGACACTGAAGGACACGGACTTTGACGGATTTACACTGTTTTGTCCCTCTTAAATTTAAACAATGCTTTTTCATTATTAATCAATAAACGATTCTAGAGACATACTGGCAACGAACAACGGACAACGAACAACGAACAACGAACAACGAACAACGAATTAATGCATACGGTCTCCCCGCAACTCCAACTCCTTCATGATCTCCGCCTCCCTTTCAAGATACTCCTGCCAGCGTTTATTGGCCTTTTCTTCGCCGAAATAGTTGCGGGCCAGCTCGATGAATAAGACGTAGTGCCCAGCTTCGGAGACCATAAACTTGTGGTAAAAGTCCTTCAGCTCATCGTCATTGATGTGGAGGGATAGCAGGCGGAAGCGCTCGCAGCTACGGGCCTCAATGAGGGCGCAGATGAGTAGTTTTTCTAATAATCGATCTTCACGGCTGCCACCTTTTTTCTGGAAATCCAGCAGTTTGTTGACGTACTCATCCTTGCGCTGACGGCCGAGGTGGAGTTCGCGCTTGTCCATCTCGCGAAGGACCTGGCGGAAGTGGCCCCATTCTTCGGTCACGATAGGAGCGAGGGCGCGTACCATTTCTTCTTTTTCAGGATATTGCTGGATGAGGGATATACAGGAAGTAGCTGCTTTTTGCTCGCAATAGGCATGATCAGTGAGGATCTCTTCGAGGTCCATCTCCGCCAGGTTGACCCAGCGCGGGTCAGTAGGCAGCTTGAGGCCGAGCATGCGGACGGATTGGAGTTCTTGTTCTTTCTGGTCCATGTGGTGTAGCTGTTTTGTAATTTCCGAGTAGCCGATCGAGTTGCCACAAGGGAATTACAAAAATATCATTTTATACTAAAATCTCTTTACCGATTCAATAATATACAATGGGCGTTGCTTAATCTCCGTATAAATATTGGATAGGTAAATGGACATAATATACAGGTTCAGGAAGGTCATGGCGAAAAAGACAGATATGACCACGACCAAATAGGTCCAGCCCGTCACTGCTTCTGAAGGATTGCCGAAAAGGTCCGAGCCGAAAAACTTCACTTTTAGCGCATTAATCACGACTCCGAAGAGAAAAATAAGCGAAAAAATAAAGATCCACAACAATAGGGACCTCAGAAAGGAAGTGAAAGAAGTAATGGCAATAAGGGAGGTCCGAAAGCGCTCGGAAAAAGATTCTTGCTCTGCCCATTTACCAGAAGTGTCGCCGATTTCGATATAAGCCGTTTGATAGCCCACCAAACCGTAAAGCGGTTTCATAAACTTCAGGTTCTCCCGCAATCGAAGTAAGGAATTGAGCGCCCGGCGGGAAATGATCCGGGTATTAAAGGCGTTTTCATCGACTTTTATGGAAGAATAATGTTGCAAAATGAAATAGAACAGCTTATAAAAAGGCCGGAACTTCCAGGGGATGCGCCGGTCTTTGGCACGGAGGTAAACGATGTCAAATTTTTCCTGCGTTTTTTCATAAAGCCTGGGGATGAGTTCCGTCTTATCAAACAATTCCAATTCAAAGATTAAGGTGTAATCGCCATTGGCCCGGTCGAGGCCGGCCAGGAAGGCATGGTTGATGTTGGTAGCAGAAGAAAGATTTAGTAAGTAAATATGTTTTTTGATTTTTTCTTGAAGAGGTAAAATAGATTGCTCGATATCCGGGTTTTGAGTGTTATTAATTAATATGAACTCAAAATCAGAGAAATGGCCATGGAGCTTTTGAAATGCATTTTGAAGGAATTCCGGCAGTAGCCTGAACTGAGAAGGGTTCTGAACCACCGTCACTATGGAAAGGAATGTGTTGTGCATAAACGTCTATTCGGTCGTAGATGGGCCTCGAAATTATGGAAAAAAACCTTCTAAATGTGCACAAAGCAATGTATAAATGTAAAAAAAGTCTTATAATAGTATTTTATTGAGGTAATATTTGGTATTTTGCACTTATTATCAGGAGTTTAGAGAGAAAATCATTGGACATCCCCCATATTCAGCTGTTAAATTCTATCATTAAATTCAGCTTGAGAGTTAGGTATCTATGTTTAAGAGTTTTCCATTTTATCAACAGCTAGATGCCATGGATTGTGGTGCAACCTGCTTGCGCATGGTTGCACGATACTTTGGAAGGTATTATTCCCTGGATTATCTCCGGGAATTGACACACATGGGCAGGCAAGGCGTATCGTTGCTGGGTATCAGTGATGCGGCCGAGAAGATCGGTTTGCAATCACTCGC
>JAUIKE010000130.1 GCA_030430845.1 Bacteroidia bacterium
ACCCACCCCATTAAATTTTATTTGGGAGGTCGTTTTAAGAAAAAAACAAAGTTTTTTTCTTAAAACGACCTCCCAAAAGAATATTATTGGTTGTGTGAAAAGGCCGAAGGACTTTTTACACAACCCCAAGCATCATAGCATCGTGCGACCGCCAAAGGCGGGCGAACTAGCATCCGCAGAGTCCTGGCTTAGCAAAGCATCAAATACTGATTTCCTTAAACTCCTTTTAAAATTAAAACAACATCAGCCCTCAGCCATCTCCCTACCAGCTATCCAGCCCCCCGTCCAGGCAGCCTGAAAATTGAAGCCTCCCGTGATGGCATCGATGTTCAAGACTTCTCCGGCAAAAAATAAGTTGGGATGTATTTTGCTTTGATAGCTCTTAAAGTTAATTTCTTTCAAATCCACACCTCCCGCAGTGACGAATTCTTCCTTAAAGGTGCTTTTTCCATTGACCTTAAATTCACAGGCGCCTACCGAGTTACTTAAAGCCTGAAACTGCTTTTTATTCAGATCGGCCCATCTTTGGCTTTCGGGAATACGAGCCGCCTGACACAGGCTCTGCCACAGCCTCCCGGGGATCTGGAACAGCGCTTGTTTGTGGACCTGCTTTTTCGCCCATTCAATTTTTATACTTTGCAGTTCTTCCTGGATGGTTTCCATATCCAGATTGGGCCAATTGACCTGGATGGGGAAGCGGTAGTTTTTTTCATGTAGCTCCCGGGCACCCCAGGCCGACAATTTAAGGATGGCCGGGCCGCTGAGACCCCAGTGCGTGATCAGGATCGGGCCTTCGCTTTCGAGTTTGGAACCCAACACTTTAACCCTTGCTTTGGGCATGCTGATCCCCGGCAGATCTTTGATGCGGGCGTCCTGGATGTTGAAGGTGAAAAGAGAGGGGACCGGCCTGACTATGCTGTGGCCTAATTTTTCCATCAACTGCCAGATCTTGGAATTACTGCCGGTGGCGATCATCAGTTTTGTAGCTTCCAATGTTCCGGAAGGCGTGATGACTTTCCAGTCACCTCCGGCCTGAGCAGGTGGTATGATCTCATCTGCCCGCAGGTGGGTACGTACCTGTATGCCTAGTTGTTGGGCGGTTTGGGTAAAACAGTCGATGATGGTTTGGGAGTCGTCGGTGGTAGGGAAAATACGGCCGTCTTCCTCAATTTTGGTTTCTACGCCGTGCTTGTCCAGCCAGTCGAGCATGTCCCCGCAGGCGAATTGGTGGAAGGGGCCGATCAGCTCTTTTTCTCCGCGCGGATAATGCCGGCTCAGATCTCTGGGGATGAAGCAAGCGTGGGTGACATTGCAGCGCCCACCACCGGAAACCTTCACTTTCGTGAGCACGTCTTTCCCTTTTTCCAGGATTAGGATACGAGCCGCCGGGTTCAATTCACCTGCCCGGATGGCCGCAAAAAAGCCGGCAGCGCCTCCGCCGATGATGAGGATGTCGAGTTTTTCGTTCATAGTGGTAAAGATATGTATTATGGGGCTTTCTCATAACTCCTTCGTCCTTTTTACACAGCCTCATAATTGAAACTTTAACGTCTTGATCGTTGCGTCAACGAAAATTTCGTTATATATTGAGCTTATGAAGACATTACTACCCAAGGAAGAGCAGGTGATGCAGATTTTATGGCGCCTGGAAAAAGCTTTTGTCCGGGAGATTTTGGATGAAATGGATGCGCCCCGGCCGCCGGTGACGACTTTGTCTTCCTTAGTTCGGAAAATGGAAGATCAGGGCTTGG
The DNA here is from genome assembly GCA_030430845.1 of Bacteroidia bacterium. GTDB lineage: Bacteria > Bacteroidota > Bacteroidia > Chitinophagales > Saprospiraceae > JANQPA01. The sequence continues at coordinate 1,752 of JAUIKE010000130.1, forward strand.
TGGGGCATGAATCCTTTGGAAAGGCACATCGATACTATCCGATATTAAAGAAGAGTGAGTATCGTAAAAAGTCTTTCAAGAAACTTATGCAGCAGTATTTTGAGGGTTCACCAGAAGAATTACTATCTTTTTTCGTTAAAGAAGAAGACATTGAAATTGAAGACCTGACTGTGCTCTTAGAGCAGATTAAAAAGAAAGAAAAGAATGATTAAAAAGATAGTGACCTCTATCCGGCTGATCGCTATGATCAGCATCCCCTTGTTATTATGCAGATGCGAGCAAGCTCCTGTATTGGAAGAAGAGCCGGAAGAGCCGGGTTTATCCTACACAGACCGCTACGGTATTTTTCAGGAAAAAAATGAACAGGAGCCTTCCGATCTTATGCTTAGGGTGGGTGACCAGGAAATTAAACTATACAAACTGGCCAATCAGGATGTGAAAGCTGGCGGGGTAGAGGTAGCGTTAAACGAATTTCTAAGATCCATTGAGGGGCCTATTGAATTGTATCATCAGGGAGTGAAAAAGCCGTTTAAGATGATCAATTTGAGGAAATATAGCTTTGAAACAGGTGATTCGCGGCTTTGGAAGCCCTATCCGGCCATCATCGGTGATCGCCTCGGACCGGAAGAATTGAAGGAAATTCGCGAAAAGGTAGGGATTGGGAGCGGCATTCAGATGCGATTGGATTCGGAAGTGGACAGTACGAGTTTGTACGCCTCTCTGTGGGTTAAAAACCCTTTCGGAGGTTATGTTCCACCCTTGAAAGTCCGGTCAAATTATTTTTCACAAACCTATGGTTTTCAACTCATACAGAAAGATGATCGCCCGGTGATCCTGCGTATTGATACCACTGCCAATGCCACCAAGCATGTGTTGAATTTGTATAAAAACAAATCTGCCTACAAGGTTTTGCACATCCCCGGTTTTAAAACCCGCCGAAGGATGTGGCGGGAGGATCTGTTTTCGAATAAGGACATCACCAAAACCCAATTACTCGATAACCCATATGACCTCTTTTTTTTACCGGAATACATCGACTACGAACCACGGAAGCTAAAACTCAGGTGGGGCAAAATGGAGTCGCGTTTCAATAGTGAAAACTATACCCTGGCTTTTTTCCGAAAAAACATTCAAAAAGACTACAATATCTGGGTCGGAGACAGCCCACTCAAAATTAAGAACGCTCATGTGATCATCAAAAGCTTTGACTCTCGGCCGGAATCTATTGTGACTTCCGACCTCAATCATCCGGAAGTGGTGAAACGCCTGTTTCGCATAGGCGGCAATTGCAGTGTGTATTTGGATAAAATCGTGGTAGAGGATAAGAAAGGAAAAACCTACTTTTTCCCAGAATCTTTCGCTTTCCACCTGGAAAAAAGCAAAGAGTTCGAAATGGAACTGGCTGAAACCAAGACAATAGAAGAAGCCAGGCTCAGAGTAAAGCATGAAGAAGAAGAACTGAGGATCGAATGTACCTCTATGCCGCTCTCAGAATTGCTATCCTACTTACTGGATGCCCCCGCTTCCAACATTTTGTTAAGCGGATTCAACGAAGGAATTTACCTCGATATGCTGTTCGCTTCCAAAACTTTGGGCGAAAAAGAAGGCAAGGAACTGATGCTGATTAAGTTGCAGCACTATTTGAAATTCGCCGTAGAAAGAGTGGAGTCTACTCCGGTACTAGCCCTTTATTTACAGGATTCGACTTTGCTGAATGAAAGGGTGGCCGGTAATTGGGAGGAGCGGAAAGTGAAATTTTCGGAAAATGAGGGCGTAAAAAAAGCCGAACTGAACAACATCCCCATATCTGAGCTGGTCGAACTGATCGCTTACGACTTGAATATTCCCTGCGTGGACCTGACAGAAACGGAAACGAATTACAGTTTTTCCATACAGTACGAAGACAAGGCTGACTTAACAACACATTTACAGGACTATGGACTCCGACTGGACTGGTACGAAGAGAATGTGCAGATAATGGTTTCCCGGTATTAAAAGAATTATTTGGCCGCACAATTGCGCCTGTTTGAGGTGGCCCAAAAAAAGCAAATTTATGGATATACGGATCAGCCAGTACATCCTGGAATCCGGCATTGGCTTGCTGGTATTCTATGGATTCTATTATTTCCTGTTGAGAAAAGAAACCTTTTTTCAGCTCAACCGAGCCTACTTGCTCGTTACAGCACTTGTATCGATATTAATACCCTTGGTTCATTTTTCTTTGCCTGTAGCAGAGGTTACCAGTGGTTTTTCCGATATGGAAACGCCCATTTTTGAACCAACTTACTTACCGGAGCTGGTTCAGCAGTGGCATGCCACGGCCCCTGTTGTATGGGAACCACTGGAAGCTGCGCAACCGGCTCCGGGTTTTACCTTTGGGCAGCTGTTGTGGCTGATTTATGCCATCGGAATAGCCATTATGAGCTTCCGTTTTTTGCAGAAGTTTTCTGTTTTGAGTCGCTTGATTCGACAGGCTAACAAGTCGAAAGAAAAAGGCTATACCCTGGTAAAGACAAAAAACATTCAGGCCGCTTCCTTTTTGGGCTATCTTTTCTGGAATGAGGAGCAAGCCGATAACGACATGATCCTGCAGCACGAGCTGGTCCATATTCGCCAGCGACACAGTCTGGATGTGCTCTGTATGGAAATATTGGTCATCGTATTATGGTTCAACCCACTCGTTTACTGGTATCGAAATGCGATCAAGGAAGTACACGAATACATAGCCGACCAGGAGGTCGTGCGGAAAAACTCGGCTTATGCCTACGCCTGTTTGTTGGTGAAAAGCCAGAAAAATAATTTACCACCCCATTTATTCAACACATTTCACTCATTTATCAAAAAACGTCTGCTCATGTTACAAAATCAACCTTCCAGCAACTGGCGACTGATGAAATACCTCATCACCATGCCCATATTAGCCGCTTTGATCATATTTTTCGCCCTGGACTTTTCGGAGAAATTGCCGGAGGAGATTACGGAGCCCTTTGAACGGGCGGCGGAATATGTTCAAAATGTAGAGCAAATAACGGTTGTAGGATATAAGGAAGAGCAAAATAAATTGTTCCCCAAGTCTAATGGATTTACTACTTATCAAATCCAATGGGAAGGCAAAACCTGTAACTGTTATCCGGAGAGTGAAAAAACACCTAATTATTATAAATGTGAGGGCTTTTCTTTAACAAAAAGTAAACTTTCGCAATCATCCAGCTTTAAGCTTCTAAAAAATGGGAATCCCATGCCTGTCAAAAATCTGTGGGTCCGTACCAACGGCAGTTTCGAGCTCGGTTCAGGGCCCATCCAAATCCAGGAATTGAACAATTATGAAGAGGGGCGAGATTTTCTACAGGCTGTTCCGGTTGGGTATACTGTTCGCTTTAATTTTGAAACAGGGGAGAGGGCCGGCTTTCATTTTCATGCCTTTGTGAATAATGAGCAGAATAGCCTTCGATTAACCCATGCAGCTCAGATCGGTGATCAGACTATTGATATTGATCCCATGACCAAGTTAGGTAGCTATACCGTTGATTATAAAACTTTGCAAAAAATGCAGGATCAGCCCATCTCTCTCTTGATGAACAATGGGAGAATGCGCCCTGCTGCTGGGATGAAAGTCAGTGTTGGCGCTCGATATCATTCTTTCCTAGGAAAAAAGAAAGTCTATCGTCTAAAAGATTTTCCTGCTGCAAAATGGGCCGTAAAGCCTGGCGATCGGGTAACAATTTATTATTATTTGGATGATGATGAAACGGAAGAGTATACCATTTCTCTAAAAATTGAACAAGACAAAGATTGGTATAAAAAGCCTCGCGATTTTACGGTTCTTTGGAATGATAAAGTAATTTCGGACCCTGCCAGTATCTTTCTGGATTCAAGGCAGCTTGAATCTCTTCGAGGCAAAAAGATGGAATTTTTGATCAATGGCAATAAAATGAAGGTCAAGTATATCGATGCCCTCTTTCCTGATTTGATCAATCATCCTGACGGGAAAATACGCAGTCAGTTCAAAAGTATTCCCGGTCATCGCTTTCAGGTAATGCTTGACCTTGGCATCGAGCACCTCAAATCAGGAGGGGCTGATTTTTCCTTGGTAGGAGTAGAATTAGAGAATGGATTGATCTTCAACAGTATCCGGGTTTTCCTTATTGAACAATTTGATCCTTCTTCCTTGTATAAAAATCCCCCACAGGCCATTTTTTTGCAAAAAGATGGAGCGTACCACCTACCTAAGCCCCAGGACCTGGATATGAAGAAGCTGCATGAGATGCGAATGTTCAGCAAATTTCCAGTGGTGTTAATAGTGAACGGTGATTATGTAAGCAGCTCTAATACCAGGGGAAAAGTGTTTGAACAGCTACAATTAAGTGAAGAAGATGAGGTTATGATCTACACACCAGGTTTTCATCCTGATAATACCCCAATATTTGTGCCCGGCGGATACATCGTAATCAACAAAGAAGGATTTGATATAAAGGCCTATCGAACAAATGTAGTTAAGGTCGAATAGGAAGGTCGAAGGTCGAAGTTTCTCTTCTCTCAACCTTTCAGCCTAAACGCCGAAAACCGGACCCCCTAAAAATGGTGTAGTCCATTTTATGTGGTAATTTTTAAATCCAACCCAGCCCTGGGCAAAACCCATCATCATGAATCAAACCCCCAATTCAGAACCCAAAGTCAACTGTACCCTCAAAGGTCAGGTCATCGATCGGGACAGCGAGGCCCTCGTCCTTTTCAAAGCCATCACTGCGGACCCCCGCAGAGCCCCCAAAATAGTCATCCCTATTGAAAACGGGCGCTTTGAATACCAATTGAAGGAGGTGTACATCGAAAAATACATCCTCGCCTTTAAAGAAGAGATCGACAAAGGCGGTTTTATGGCCATCCGTTTTTTTGCGGAAGAAGGAGAGGTTGTTTTCCAACTGTATCCCAGAGATAGAGCTCGGGAAACTTCCTTCGTCGGCGGGCCTGTGAATGCGGAGCTAAAGGCCTACTGGGAATACGTAAAAAAGAAACTCGGAGATGGATCTGAAATAGTTAAAGAGAAAATCAAGGAATTGCATCAGGCGGGTAAATATTTTTCAAAAGAATGGAATGATACCTACAAAGCTTTAATAGCAGCTGAGGTTGACGAACAAAAGGATGAGCTAAAGTCAAAATTGGATACTCTGAGAAAGGAGAAGAAGGATCTGACACCCGAAGGACGAAAGGTCCATGAAACTCATAACGCTTTTTATTTAAAATCGTTAGAGTGTAGAAACCAGTATATAGACGATCACCAAAGTTATGTTTCTTACTTCTTTCTTTTGCAGAGTTTAAGATCGAGGACTTTTGAGTCAGAATATTTCGACAACGACCATTTCGATCTCGAAAGAGCCCGCCGGCAATACCAAAAACTGGCCGAAAAATTCCCTCATCATCCGTACACTCCAATGGCCAAAAAGATCCTGGACAGCTACACTGCTGTGAAAGTCGGAGGCCATCTGGTTGATTTCATCGCCTCTGACCTGGAAGGTAGACCACACCGCTTCTCAGCGTTGGCGAAAGACAAGGTCGTTCTGCTCGATTTGTGGGCCACTACCTGCGGAAGCTGTATTCGAAAAAGCAGGACCGTGGTGCCGGTCTATGAAGATTTCAAAAACCAAGGCTTCACGGTAATAAGCGTAGCCAGAGCCTTCAACAACACCGATCGGGTATCCGAAATACTGGAAAAAGAACGATTCCCCTGGCTCACCCTCACGGAGCTAGACGATGAACAAGAGATTTGGATGAAGTATGGCATCCCCTTTTCTTCCGGCGCCACCTTTTTGATCGATGAAAAAGGTGAAATTAGGGAGATTAATCCCTCGGCTGGGAGTATTAGAAAGCTGTTGGAAGAACGGTAGGATAGATTTGAGAAATGGACTACATCCTTCAGGATGTCTGGTCAACGGTCTTTAGACTGTTGAGATGATTGTCTCAGGGTAATTGGCGTTAAAAAAATAAGCGCCTAATCGGACAGCAAGCTTCAGACCTGTCTGCCTAAGGCATGATTGCCAGGAAAGCGAGCTTTAGCTTGCTTAAATTCGGCGGTTAAAAATTAAACGCCAATAACCCTGATAACCAGACATCGTAAACGATGTTGTCCATTTTTTAAAAGGTAGTCCATTCCTTTTTTAAAACCCTTTCGGATGCTCCTTATGAAACGCCGTCGCATCCTGAAAAGCCTTCGCCACACTCAACAAATCCGCTTCACCAAATAAGGAACCCGTAAAGGTAATACTCGTTGGGCTTCCGTCAATGAAGCCATTCGGAAGCACCACACAAGGATGTCCCGTATAATTCGTGATGCGCAAGCTGGGCCCGTTCCAGGAAGGATTCAGGTACACATCGATGTTTTGCATGACCTCATCCATCTCTGCGATCAATTTGGTTCTCAGTCGGTTGGCCTGGATGTACTCCACTGCTGGGATGAAACGAGCCATTCGGAACGTAACGGGCCAGGAATTGGGATCTTGTCGGGTCAAAAGGTCGTCCCGATTACTGCGGGTCAGCTCGTCAAAGGCGGCGGCGGATTCGGCTGTGAGGACAGGGCGGAGGTTAGCAGCTTCTGGAAGCTCGATTGGGATGAGTTCAAAACCTAGATTTTTCATCGTTTCGAGTACCAGGCTGTCCTGCTGCTTGAAAGCATAATCACCTTCAAAAGCGCTCTTCAGGTAGCCGACTCGTAGCTTTTTCGGATCGCTCCGAACATCATAATTAAAAGGAGCATCGATGAGGGTAGGATCCTGCCCATCCACTCCGCGAATGGCCTCAAAAACAATGGCGCAGTCTTCTACACTTCTACAGATCGGCCCTACTTTGTCCATCGTCCATGACAAGGCCATGGCTCCGCTGCGGCTTACGCGTCCGAAGGTCGGTCGCAGGCCGGTAGCGCCACAGCGAGTCGAGGGGGATACAATGGAACCCATGGTTTCAGTACCCAGTGCAAAGGGTAATAGACCGGCCGCCACCGCCGAAGCTGAGCCTGCTGATGAACCGCTGGAGCCTTGTTCCAGGTTCCAGGGATTATTAGTTCGGCCTCCAAACCATACATCCCCCCTGGCCAGGGCGCCCATGGTCATTTTGGCAACTAACACAGCCCCCGCCTGATCCAGTTTTTGAATGACGGTGGCGTCGTAGTCGAGCATCTGCTCTTTGTAGGGCATGGCACCCCAGGTGGTTGGATAGCCTCTAACAGCAAAGAGGTCTTTGGCACCGTAAGGAATGCCATGCAGCAGGCCTTTATAGTTTCCGGAAGCGATTTCCCGGTCGGCCTTCTGAGCCATTTTCAAGGCCCGGTCTTCGGTGAGAGTGACCACGCATTTTAACTGTTCATCATATTTTTTTAACCGATCCAGGAAAAAGCGGGTTAATTCCACTGAAGAGAGCTGTTTGGTTCGGATAAGTTCTGCCAGCTCGCGGACGGTGAAGAAGGCTAACTCGTCTTTATTGGCCGGCATTTTGATTCCTTTCAATTTGCTGAAACGGATTTTTTTCTGCCCTTCATTTATGGAAAAACCGGGAGGCAGTGGGTTGAAAACAAGAGAAGGCACCACGCTATTGGGTAAGGAAGTCTCTCGAAACTCCTCATAATGTTCCAGGTTTCGTTCCAGGGCATCTTTGACACCTTCTATCTCTTGATCGTTCATCTCGACTCCTATGACCTTAGTGGCTGCACGGATGTCTTCTAGTGTTAATTTCTCAGCCATCCAACTGTGTGTAAAGGCTCCAAAAAGGAAACAAAATAGCATGAGTAAAGGCAAAAAGAGTTTGGAGGGTATATTTTTTTTCATGATTAAGTTTTTAGTTTTAGAATAGATCAAGAATTGCGAAGTGATACTTATACCTTTTAAGAAAGAAGGAAGTTTTAAGGCAGGGGAATTTACAAAAAATGTAAAAGATCCCTTCCAAATTTGGTAGATTTGCCCCTTTGGGAAGGACGAGGGGCGAATTGGAAGGACGAATGGGAAGGACGAGGGGCGAGGGGCGAATAGGAAGGTCGAAAGGAGAATTAGGATGGACAAAGGAAAAGATTACCAGGCCTGAAATGGAATGGAGCGCTTGGTCAGCTTTTGGTCGAAAATAGAATTGGAGTTCAGGATGAAAATAAAATAAAACAGCCATAATTAAATGACAAATTCCATTAGAGTATTCAAATTTGGAGGAGCCTCTTTGAAAGATGCAGCGGCCGTTAAAAATGTACAACAGATATTACATCGTTTTTCCGGACAGCCCTTGGTAGTGGTTGTTTCAGCCATGGGGAAAACAACGAACGCCCTGGAAAAAGTGATTGAGGCTTATGTAAAAAAGGAAGGTTCCGCTGTAAGCCTTTTGCATGATATTCGTACCCAACATTTCAGGATCATGGACGATTTGTTTAAAGAAAACCATGAGGTGTATGGAACGATTGAGCGGGCGTTTGCAGAAGTGGAAAAGCGGCTGAATACGGACCCTGACGGTGAGTACGATTTTTTATATGACCAAATCATTTATCTGGGAGAATTAGCCTCCTCTATGATCGTTCAGGCATATTTAGCAGAAACCAGCCTACCTACTCAATGGATAGATGCGCGGTCGATTCTCGTCACTGATGATATCTACAGAGAAGGGTGGGTGCTGTGGGAGGAAACCCTGGCTAATGCAAAGAAGAACCTCCAACCCCTGGTTAGCAAGGATCATTTTGTACTGACTCAGGGCTTCATAGCCAGTACAAAGAGTGGTGATACGATCACCCTGGGGAGGGAAGGTTCTGATTACACGGCGGCCATCCTGTCTTATTGCCTGGATGCCGAAAGCATGACTATTTGGAAAGATGTTCCGGGGGTGTTAACTGCTGATCCGCGTATCTTTGATAATGTGGTGAAACTAGACCATCTTTCCTACAGAGAAGCCATCGAGATGACCTATTACGGGGCCAAAGTCATTCACCCTAAAACGATCAAACCACTTCAGAACAAAAGCATCCCGCTGTATGTAAAGTCCTTCATCGACCCCTCAGGGGAGGGTACCTACATCGCGGATGATGTAGAGGACCTATATCCGCCTATGGTAGCCATCGAATCGAATCAGGCGGTTATGAACATCTCTACTCGGGACTTCTCTTTTGTTGCAGAGCACCATATGCGTTATTTATTTGGAGAGATCGCCGATCAGCGGATCCAGGTGAATTTGATGCAGAATACAGCCATCAGTTTCAGTATCTGCGTGAATGATGTGGATAATAAGGTTGATGATTTTGCCAAGGCGATTGAAAAGGATTTTAAGGTCATGATCGAAAGGGGCATGCAACTCATCTCTGTTCGTCATTATCATCAGGATGTACTCGAAAACCTAAAGCGAGGGAAGATTGTAATATTAGAAGAACGAATTGGTAAAACCGTACAAATGGTCGTCAAAGATGTACCCATCATGACCTGGAAACGATAAAAACAGAACCCCGGAACCAAGGAACCTGGGAACCCACAAAACACTATACCATTGAACACCCTCAATAAATTCCTCCACTTCATCGACACCCAGCATCTCTGCAACAAGAGAGAGAGAATATTGCTGGCTGTGAGCGGAGGTGTGGACTCTATGGTGATGTGTGATCTCTTTTTAAAGGCAGGCTTCCAATTCGGTATTGCCCATGTGAATTTCGAACTGAGAGGAAAGGAGTCAGATGCCGACCAGGAAATGGTGCGTTTGTATGCTGAACGACAGCAGCTTCCCTTTTTTACAATTAATTTTCCTACAAAAGATTTAGCTGCCCAACAGAAAAGATCTATTCAGGAGTTGGCTAGAGAACTCCGGTACGAGTGGCTGGAAAAAATTAGGAAGGAAAATGCCTTTGACCTGATTGCCACCGCGCACCATTTAAATGATTCCCTGGAGACCATCCTTTTTAATTGGACAAAAGGAACCGGTCTTAATGGACTGATGGGAGTGCCGGTTTGTAATGGATTTATTATCAGGCCTTTATTGGGGCTGGCAAAAGATGAGGTTGAGGTTTATGCCGAGCAAGAACAGATTGCCTTTCGCGAGGACCAATCTAACCGGGAGAATAAGTATGATCGCAACAAGATTCGATTGGATGTAATGCCCGTTCTAAAATCCATTAATCCTAAGCTGGAAGAAACGGTCGGGCGAAACTTACAGTATCTCGAGGATGTCCGGGCTCTGTATTATTGGGCGGTGTTTAACATTTTAAAAAAAGTATGGGGTGGTGATGAAAAAACCTCTGTTGTAAAGTTTAAGGTACTGGAAGAATATCCGGCTCCGACCACACTCTTGTTTGAATGGTTGGCTCCGCTTGGATTTAACAGCGATCAAATCAGGCAGATCTGGGAAAGCAGGGAAGGCCAGCCGGGCGCACTTTTTTTCTCTCAAACACACCAGTTATTGATCGATCGGGAAACTTTCATTCTTCAGGAACGTATAGAAAAAAATAAATGGCGTCAGACGTATACTTTAACGAAGGACATGTCATTTTTGCAAATAAATGACGCCCAGCTTTTTGTTGAACGCCATTCCAATCTGCCCAAAACTTTTTCCGAGAACCCTTTTATTGCTTATTTGGATATTGACATCATTGAATTCCCACTGAGCATGCGACATTGGAAGGCCGGGGATCAATTCTGCCCTCTCGGAATGAAAGGACAAACAAAAAAACTACAAGACTTTTTTACGGATTTAAAACTTCCGCGCACCGAAAAAGATAAAGTGTGGATCCTGGAGGATGCAAAGGGGCGAATTTGTTGGATTATCGGCCATCGGCTGGATGATCGCTTTAAAATTACCTCTCAAACCCAACAGGCAATTAAAATGATATATAAACCTTAAATGAAAATCTATGAACAAGATTTTATTTACACTCTTATTATTGCTGACATTCCAGTGGTCGTTCGCACAGGAGATCACAGTTCCTGAAACGCAACAATCCCTGGTCACCAAGCATACGGCGACTTGGTGCCCTAACTGTGGGACCGTCGCATGGGATGTATTTGAAAGCCTCGTTACAGACCTCACTTCCGATGCCATTTTGGTAGCAGCTCACCGCTCCCGCAGCAGTGACCTCTATTCAAAGGTCGGAGAGGATTTTTTAACGAATATGCCTGGAGTTGTTTATCAACCTGAGTTTTTTGTTAATGAAGAAAAATTTGGGGGGAATTATCAAACTTTGGCTGATAATATAAAAAACCAGGTCACTACTAATGCATCGCAATCGCCGATCGCCCAAACTGGCATCCAATTGTTAGTCAACGAAGATGGTTCCGGACCGCTCCGTGTCAATACCAGGACCAAGTTTTTTCAGGGCACCCAGGGCATTTATTACCTCTCCATCTGGTTGATAGAGGAAGAAATGGTTGCTGATCAAGCTAACCGAGGCACAGATGTGGTTCATAAGCAGGTTTTAAGAAAGGCCTTAACCGAAGCATCTTTCGGTGTTGAAATTGCTGTAGACATTATCGATGCCGGTACAGAGGTCATGAAAAGCTTTGAATACGAATTTGAAGAGGGACAGGACATCAAAAACCTCGAAATTGCCGCCATCGTTTGGAAAAAAGAAGGGGAGCGATATGCTTATGTGAATGGTAATAGCTCGACTACTTTTTCCACGGTTTCTACCACAAGTACCAATGTTTTGGAAAGCAGGCTTGAGTCTTTTACTATTACTCCTAACCTGATCGATTCAGAAGGCATGATCGAACTGGAACTTAACCAAAGGCTGGAAAATGCTCAGTTGAACTTGTATAATGTTTTTGGGCAATTGGTCCAGCCGGTTTTTTCCGGTAATATGGAAAGTGGAGTCAATCGCTTCATGTTAAATGCCGAGACCGTGCAAAACAGCGGAATGTATCTGGTGAATTTGAGAACCAAGGAAGGTACATTAACCAGAAAGGTGATTATAAAATAAGATAAAGCGGGCCGAGGCCCGCTTTATCTTATTTACTGATGTTACGCAAGTATTGAGATAAGTGCCGCTGCGCTGCAGCTTTGGAAGCTTTCGCCGCAAAGCGCCTATTAAGCCAAGTCCCATAAACCGCGAAGCGGTGACAGCTTCTTGCCTACGGTGTCAACCGTAGGTAAAGAGATGGGGTTAAATAAAGCTGCAGAGCAGCGGCACATTAAATGTTTTTTCAAAGTGCGTAACATCAGTTATTTACATTTAAATGAGCGCAGTTACAGAATAACAAATATTATCCACTACAAAACAAGAGTTGGTATAAGCCGGGCGGAAGCTCAGGCCTTCAATCTTGTTAGAGCCATAGTGGCTGTCCCAGGTGTGAGTCGTGCTCCAGGAGCAGACGAAATCTCCGTTGATGTACAGTTTGGTCGTTCTGTCCAGAAAGTTAAACTTCAACTTGACCTTGAACCAGTACCCGTTTTTGTAGTGGAACCAGTGTTTTTGACCATTGACTAATACATACGCATTCCCGTCACTCTTGAAATACACCTTCGCTCCGATTTCGTTGTATTGGTTGTATTGGGTCAGGCACTTTTGAATATCGAAATAACCGCTTCTGTGCTTGTATACCCCCATATCAAAGCTCAATTCATAAATGCCGTGCTGGCTCTCTCCGAGATTGTAAATGACGTCATCCTGATAGTAGCTGTTTTTGTATGGATCACGGCAAACCTTTAGTACTTTGCCGTACTTATGATCGATGTGATACACACGAGCATCGTTGTAATGATTGTTGTAGTTCCATTTTTCCCAGTAAGTAGATTGATCGGTGATATACCCTTCATGGTAGGATTCAAAATCCTCATATCTGAGTTGGTAGCCGTAGTTGTAACATCCGTCGTAAACAGGCTCGCAGCAGACATCCAGGCGGTACTCTGTGTCGTAGCCATACCGACTGTCAATGACGAGAATGTAAGTGCCAGGCTCCAGCTGGACGGGCCCGAGGTATTCCTTTTCGTGGCTATTGGATGTGCTGTAGGCGACTAATTTTTTGTAGGTCTCCCGTACCTTTTCGTAGTGGTGGTCATACTCCCAGCTTCCTTTGAACAATAACATGGCTAAGTTAGCGTGTGCCCCGGTGAGCTTGAATTCCACAATACTGGCTTCAGTCAGAGTAAAATAATAAACCTGGTCTCTTCCATCTAATTCTGTGTGCAAGCCCCAATACTTGTAAAAGTTGTGGTTGTCCAGCGACTTTTCTCCGTATTGCGTATGGCTGTACAGATAATCGGCGCAATGGATCATCCTTTTTTCATACTTATAAAAAGGAATATGATCATAGCGGGTCAGGTAACTCCTTTTTTCAGCAGATCCGTCATCGGGCAACTGGCGAATGATGGGCGATTCGGCTTCGTCAAAGGGTTTAATATCGTTCCTTTTAATTTCCGTCTCTTCTTCATCCAGCTCATCATTCGGTACCAGAAGTTCCGAATCCTCTTTTTCTGGTTGAGCGGGAAGTTCCTCTTCATTCAGACAGGAGCTTAGTGAAAAAATAAGACCTAAAACAGCGGTAAATGTTAGTATTTGTTTTTTCATTTTTAAAAGATTGATTGTTTTTAAATGATTTTTTGGATTGAAAATGATTCTCCTTATGTAGGGTAGCGAGTAAAAAAAAGGTAAGGTGGTAAAAATTAGTTTTCAGCAGTTAGCCTGGGCAACGCCTGCCAACCTTATGTGTTTTTCATTGTTAATTTTTGATATGAAAAAGGTAGTATTTGTCATAATGCTGAGTTTGATTAGTCTGAGGTGGGCTTTCTCTCAGCATACTTTTTCCATAGTAGCTATTGACCCTAATACTCTGGAGATAGGTAGTGCAGGAGCCACCTGCCTTGATACTCGGCAAGAGGGCCTAGGGGCCGTGGTCATTAGTGACATTATTCCCGATAGAGGAGTAATTCATTCCCAGGCTTTGCTCAATTTTTCCAATCAAGGTAATGCCCGGCAACGAATGCTAGCTGGAGATAGGCCGGAGGAGATCATCGACTGGCTGGTCAATAACGATGTTCAAAGACTACCTCAACTCAGGCAATACGGCATCGTTTCGATTGAACCTTCGGGACAGATCCAGGCGGCGGCTTTTACCGGCCGGCAATGCCTAGACGTAAAAGACCATATCCTGGGACCGGATTATGCCATTCAGGGAAATATTCTGATCGGTCGGGAGGTGCTGGATTCTATGGAAAATGCATTTATCCGTCAGGAAGGGGGGCTGGCTGATAAGCTGATGGCGGCGATGAATGCAGCATCATTTGAAGGCGCGGATGCCCGTTGCTTATCGGAAGGAGTTTCCTCCCGCTCGGCATTTCTGCGCCTGGCCAGGCCTGGCGATGCGATGAATCAACTATCCATTGATCTGGTCATTAATGAAACGCCCTTTGGGATAGACCCCATTGACGAGTTGTTTGTCGCCTACCAGCGATTTAAGTTTACGGATACTTTTGGCGTTTCCAGTCCACCCATACGAGTTGTTCCTAACCCCTTTAGCAATTACCTGAAATTGACCATGCCCTATTCCAGTGAATGGATAACTGTTTTTTATAATACAGCTGGAGAAAAATTGTACGAAATCAAATGGACCGGTCATGAAAAAACACTGGACAATTTGGTGTTAAGATCGACTTCTGTCGTATTATTACAGATCAGGGATCTCAGACGTCCGCAACAGATTTTTTCACAAAAATTAGCTCGGTTTGAAGAATGATTTCAATTTTCCACTTCGGTTGCTCGATTATTACGCTCACATTCAATTTAAGGATGAAGGCAAAAAAAAGTGGATTTATGATACCGTCAGAAAAAAGTGGGTGGCCTTCAAATACGAGATCGTAAAAAAAGAACTGGATGAGGTCATTGGGGTAAAGTCCGTCAAAAATATCACAGTGATCCAGTACGAAGAGCTGGTAAGACAGCTGCTCATTCATTACCTTGTAAAGGAAAAGGGGATTCCCATTCAAAAAATATCTTTGGAAGGCGGCGTTAAAACCAAGAATAATAAGGGCAGAGGACGTTATGATCTATTTGTTTATGACGATGATATGTCTCCATTTTTGGTGGTTGAATGCAAAGGTCCTGAAGTGAGCCTGAGCGCGGAAGTGTCCAGCCAGATCCATGCCTATGATTACAGCATTAAGGCCACTTATCTGGCGATGGTTAATGGGAAAGAGGCTATATGTTATAAAAAAAATGCGGAGACCGAAAAACCAGTATACCTCTCTGAAATTCCCGATTTCCCTTCTAATTAACTTCAGACCACCAGACTACCAGACTACCATGAAAATGCTTATTTTGTGCCCAACCAAATTATAAGCTCAGTGTAACTTATCTTAATTTTTATTTGTTACACTGAAAAAAGAATACCAAATAAAATATGACAAAAGAAAGGCTGCTCGTAACAGGCGCTAATGGTCAAATTGGCACCGTTTTAGTACAAGCACTTCAGGAAAGATATGGCTATGATCAGATCGTGGCCTCAGATATCAAACCACCTGCCGAAGAACATGCTATTTTTGAAAAACTGGATGTGTTGAATAAAACCCAGATGGGGGAAGTGATTAAAAAATACGGAATCACTCAGGTTTTCCATTTAGCAGCCATCCTATCTGCAAAAGGGGAGCAAAACCCCAAAATGGCCTGGGATATCAACATGAACGGCTTGTTTAATGTCCTGGAATTGGCCAAAGAATACCAACTCAGGGTATTCAATCCAAGTTCTATCGCCGTTTTTGGTACGGAATCACCCCGGGAGCAAACGCCCCAATACCGATCTGTCCATCCCGAAACGGTATATGGGATCAGCAAGGTAGCCGGCGAATACTGGGGCTTGTATTTTCATAAAAAATTCGGAGTGGATATTCGCTCTGTTCGCTATCCGGGGATTATCAGTTATCAGTCGCTACCCGGCGGAGGCACGACTGACTATGCCGTGGAGATTTTTCATGCGGCTGTAAAAGGAGAGCACTACCAATGTTTTTTAAAGGAAGATGCCCGCCTGCCTATGATGTACATACCCGACGCCATTCGGGCCACCATCGATCTAATGGAAGCACCCGAAGCATCCATCAGCGTACGAACGAGCTACAACCTGGCCGGTGTAAGTTTTACACCTGCTGAAATAGCAGCCGAAATTCAATCGCAAATTCCGGGATTTACCGTTTCCTACAAGCCAGACTTCCGCCAGGCCATCGCCGAAACCTGGACCGAGACCATTGATGACAGCCTGGCACGCCGGGATTGGGGCTGGAAGCCGGAATATGACCTCCCGAACATGGCCAGGGATATGATTAAAAATTTGTCGAAACAATTGGTTAGTAGTTCATAGTTTATAGTTCACGGTTCATGGTTTTTAGTTCATGGTTTATTATAACTAGGAACCCTAAACCAAAAAAACTTCATATGTATAAATCAGTAGAACCCGTATTAGAAAAAGAAATTGCCGAAATCAAAGATGCCGGCCTTTATAAAGAAGAGCGCATCATCATCACTCCGCAGGGAGCCGAAATTAAGACCACTGCAGGAAGTGAGGTCTTGAATTTTTGCGCCAACAACTATCTGGGCTTGTCTTCTCATCCGGAGGTGATCAAAGCTGCCAAAGAAGCCATTGATACGCATGGATTTGGTATGTCTTCCGTTAGATTCATCTGCGGAACGCAGGACATCCACAAAGAATTGGAACAAAAAACGGCCGAATTCCTGGGTATGGAAGATGCCATTCTCTACGCGGCGGCCTTCGATGCCAATGGCGGCTTGTTCGAGCCATTATTAGGTAAAGAAGATGCCATTATTTCTGATGCCCTGAACCACGCATCCATAATCGACGGCATTCGTTTGTGCAAGGCAGCCCGCTATCGTTATAATACTAATGATATGGAAGACCTGGAAGCCAAGCTGAAGGAAGCCCAGGGCGCTCGTCGCCGTATGATCGCGACGGATGGGGTATTTTCTATGGACGGCACCATCGCACAGATTGATAAGATCTGCGATTTGGCAGAGAAATATGATGCCATGGTAATGGTGGACGAATGCCATTCTACCGGCTTTGTAGGAAAAACCGGCCGCGGGACTCATGAATATCGCAATGCCATGGGACGGGTGGACATCATTACCGGAACCTACGGAAAGGCCCTTGGTGGTGCATCCGGTGGCTTCACAGCTGCCCGTAAGGAGATTGTGGATATTCTTCGTCAACGTTCCAGGCCTTATCTGTTCTCTAACACCCTGGCTCCGGCCATCGTAGGAGCATCTATCAAAGTGCTGGACATGCTGAGTGCCACCACCGAGTTGCGCGATAAACTCGAAGATAACACCACCTTCTTCCGCAAGGCCATGACGGAAGCCGGCTTCGATATCATTCCGGGAGAACATCCCATCGTGCCGATCATGCTGTATGATGCCAAACTTTCTCAGGAATTTGCCAATAAATTACTTGGTGAGGGGATTTATGTGATCGGCTTTTTCTATCCGGTCGTACCCCAAGGAAAAGCCAGAATTCGCGTTCAACTTTCCGCTGCTCATGAGCGGAAGCATTTGGAAAAAGCAGTAGCCGCTTTTACCAAGGTTGGAAAGGAACTGGGCGTCATCAAATAGAAAAAGAGGTCGGCTGCTGCCGACCTCTTTTTCTATTTTACTTTCACTATTCGTGTGGTTTTCTGCCTGTCCTCCATCATAAATCTCAGGTAATAATTCCCGGGAGGCAGATCGGCCATCTCCAGATTGATCCGATGCTCTCCTTCCGGTAAATATTTGTTGAAGAAAACCTTGCGTTCGCTTCCCAGGGTGTCAAAAACACTCATCTTGACAATTCCAGCTTCTATTTTAAACGCTACCGAAATCCAGTCTTCAAACGGATTGGGGTAGGTCGTCAACTCAACATGTTCAACAAAACGGTCTACTCGCTCGAAAGGATTGGGGGGCGTGCATGGCCGTATGATAGGCAAGTAGGTGAAATCCTCATACAAAAGAGATTTGATGGTGGAATCTTCCACCTCAAACCAATCCATGAGAATAGAGCCGTATACATCCCGGAAGTCATACTGCATGGCTACGCCTTCCTGGGGCTCTACCTCAAAAGGAATTTCCGGGTTTTGTCCCAAAACCCTCGGTTGCACACACGAGCCGAACAGGAACAAGGGCGCCGCCGAACCATGATCGGTACCGAGGCTAAAGTTAGACTTGATCTGCCGACCAAACTCCGAAAAGGTCATACTCAGCACACGTTCTTCGATGCCCAGATTTTTCAGATCTTTCTGGAAAGCCAGCATAGCTTCAGAAATGGTTTTTAGTAAGATGGCATGATTGCCCGTGGTAGGGTAATCTTCCATGACCTGATCAGCATGGGTGTCAAAACCTCCGAGTTTTACAACGAATACCTTTGTTTGCAATCCTCCGGATACAAGCAGCGCTACTGTTTTGAGCTGCTCTGCCAGGTTACTTTCGGGGTATTCGACTACATTAGCACCGGCCTCCGCTGCCTCCGTAATCCTTTCGGAGTAGGCATTGGTCTGAATAATAGTGGTGCGTAAGTACCGCAGCTCCTCTCCATACAAAGAGTCGGGAATTTCATCTTCACTTCCTTGGGTTAACGGACTGAGGGAAAATGGGTCGCGCAGCGTTAGGCTAAAGTTTGCTGCCATTCCCTGGCAGGTTTCGGTTACAATGGAACCCATGGAAATGGCTAGTGGATCGGGGTATTCTTCATTCGGGTACGCGTCCGGAAACTCCGGATGCCGGCCGTCAAAGTTTCGCCCCAGCCAGCCGGAGGTCCAGAATTCATCAGCCGGAGAACCAGAGGTCCAAATGTCGATCGAGCGGAAATGCGATCGGTTTTGGTTGGGATAGCCCACACTTTGCACGACGCCCATTTTGCCGTCGTCATTGAGCAGCTTGATGCCGTACATATTCGGATGTAAGCCGAGGGTGTCGGTCAAGGGGATTAAGCGATCTTCCGGGATAATGATATTGGGGCGGGCATTGACTAATTGAGCATATTGATCAAGAGGGAAAAGGGTGTTAAGGCCGTCGTTCCCTCCATTGAGTTGAATCAGGACAAGCACCCGGTCATTTTCTTCCTGAATATGGTTGAACATCGGACTGCTGGTAATGGCTGAAAGCGGAATGCCATTTAGAAAAATAGGTAAAGTAGAGGCTGTACCGGTATATTTGAGGAATTGTCTTCTTTTCATTGGATTAATTTTTGTGAAAGGGCTGCCGGCCCCTTCAATTAAAATTAGGCAAACCCTTAAGTTGGTTTGCTTAAGGAACCTGATTTAGGACAAATAAAACTCCGCCATACTCAACATGGCCTGTACCAAAAATCTAATCTTCGTATCAATGAGGCGTTTTAGTTCGGAGTTTTCGGGATCTTCTCTATACTGCAGGTATTCTACGGTCCATTCAAAGTCGGGCAGGCCGGGGATGAGAATTTCCTTCAGGGCCGTGATCTGGTCCTCGGTGATCGGCATGGGAAATAGTAAGACAACCAGTTCGTTGATCAGGGCATTAGGATCAGAAGGATTTTCCAAATTATTAACGAGGTCAAGAGCCTGAAGCTCCAGGCGGTGATCTTCAATGCCGAAGCCTCGGGTACTGGCCTGGTCCGTCATGCCCATCCTAATGGGAAAGGTGGTAGCATTGATCCAGGTTCGGTAAAAGAGGGGGTCCTGGTAGTAGGCCTTCCAACCGGCTACTTCGGGAAGGTTAAAAAGCTCCATTTGCTGGAGTCGCATGAAGGTATAGATTCGATACCAGGTAGCGTATTTTTCTTTCAGGTTTTCGGAATAGGCAAAATCCAGCTGCTTGAACACAGAGATGGTAAAATCAATTGGGTTTTTGATCATAGCGCCTCGCATAGCAAAATCGTAAAAGTGCTGGCTTTTGAGTAAGGCCGTCACTGCTGGGCGAATATCATAGTCGTTGGCAATCAAAACCTGTGCCATGGGCTCGATGATGTCCGCTTCAATGGTATCATCTATCTGATAAAATACCAACCAGCGATATAACTTTCGAGAAATATACCGGGCTACCTCATCCTGCTGGAAGATAATGTCTACTACCTTGGCGTATTCACTCGCTCCGCTATTATTAATGATCGCATTGTTGAATCGATGGGAGAGTTGCTTGTTGCCTTGATCATGTCGCTCGGATACAAATTCGGCCCCTATAGGCACTTCAGGGTCTCTTCCATTGTAGCCGGTATCTACCCAGCCCGTCAGCGCGCGGGCTATTTCGCGCACATCGTCTTCAGTGAAGGTGCTGTAATCACCGGGACCGGCGAGTTCGCCCTTTCCAATCGAGAAGAGTTCCAATAATTCGCGGGCATAATTCTCATTGGGGGCTCTGAGTGTATTTTGACGGCCATTCAAAAAGCGAAGCATGCTGGGGTCAATCGTGACATCTTTTACTAATTGGCGGAAATTTCCCCAGGCATTCCTGCGGAAAAGGGAAATGTACACATACAAATAACGAGGTTCCTGGATGTTGTTAATAGCAAAGTGATTGTGCCAAAACAGGGTTAGTTTTTCTCTGATTGAAATGCCTTCCTGCAGCATCTGGCCGATCATCCAGGCCCGAAGGCTTCGGTGACGATAAGGCCGGAGGTTCGTGTCTCTGGAATTAACGGCATCGATCCAGGTAGCGCCAATGGGTACATTGGGGTCGTCGGCATATTCATAATTCACTGGCGGGTCGGGTAATGGCCGGTCGGCAAACAACTGCTCGACGGTCTGGTCCATTCCTAAAGCTACGGCCTCCTGAATCGTTTGCCTGGTAGGGCCGAAAGTCGCGCGCTTTAACAAATGTGCCGCCAGATCAAAATTCCATTCCCCGGTATAGACATCAAAAGCAGTGTTAAGTTTATTGGTTTTTTCGAGAGGAGCCCATATAGGCCGCCTCCCTAGAAGCGTGTTGAGAGTAGCTCTTCTATCCATGGAGATAAATTTGTTAATCCAGCTTGCGATAAAACTCACAGTAGGGGTTGTGTAAAAACTAGTTCCTCGTTTTTACCCACCCCATTAAATTTTATTTGGGAGGTCGTTTTAAGAAAAAAACAAAGTTTTTTTCTTAAAACGACCTCCCAAAAGAATATTATTGGTTGTGTGAAAAGGCCGAAGGACTTTTTACACAACCCCCAATAAAATTTATCCTGTGTACATCGCAAGCTGGATTTGTTAGTTGAATATGGAAAGATCCTATCTATTTCTGTGTTTTAACAGAAAAAATGGGGCGAAAATTGTTTAATATTAGATTGGACTATATTAAAATTGTAAGGTTTAACACTATCAATCAAAAATATTATATTTTGGCCCTCAATTGTAGAATAAAAAAATAAAACCATGAGACGTATTCTATTCTTGCTGACCCTTTTTGTAATCGGATTGATCAGTTGTAAGGACGATAACGTGAGTTCTTCCGGCCAGCAATATACCGGATCGGCTGCTCCGGCAGTAGCTCCCGATAAGGCAACATTCCCCAGAGAGGTTACGGCCCTGACTAGTAACTTTGGGCCGGGGAAGGATTATTGGATGTTTGAGTATTATCTGATATCTCCTGTTGATTCTGCTAAGTCCTATGCCAATATGGGGCGTTGGTTCCAATTTTATGAGGATGGTACTTTTGTAAATGGCCGCTGGCAACAAGATATCGGTAAGGGGTCCTGGTTTCTAAGGCAAGGCCCTTACGGTCCGTTCCTTTTGTTGGATAACGTAATCGATACAGAAGATATGGAATGGGAATTACAGGGGCTTAGCGCCACAATGGAGGAATGGTCGTGGGTAGGAACGAAAACTTATGGAGCGAATAATAATTTCGCTAAGGCCATTCGTTTGTTTAGTAAGCCTACTAAGGAACAGTTTAATTTTACGAGAGACTAATTTAAAATATTCAAGTGTTTAACTTTAAACAACTTCATTATCAAAAAGGATAAAATTATTTTCCCAGAACCCCTTAACGAATAATGAATAAATAAATATGAATAGCAGTAAATCTTTGTTTCTTTATCTGGTTTTGTTTTTGGGCCTGAGCCTGACTTCTTGTCAACAGGCAGGTAAGCAGCCGGAAAGCTCCGCCGCCGCCGAAACGGAGGCAACGCAAACAGATCTCGATTGGGAAAAGGATGCCGTCATTTATGAAGTGAATATCCGGCAGTATACAGAGGAAGGGACCTTTAATGCTTTTGCCGAACATCTTCCACGCTTAAAGGACCTCGGCGTTGAGATCCTTTGGATCATGCCGATACACCCCATCAGCGAGACTAAACGGAAAGGAACGCTAGGAAGCTATTATGCCGCCTCTGATTTCAGGGGCGTCAACCCTGAGTTCGGCACGATGGAAGATTTTAAAACGTTGGTAGATCAGATTCATGAAATGGACATGAAAGTGATCCTGGATTGGGTGCCCGGCCATACCGGCTGGGATCATTACTGGATCGAGCAGCATCCCGACTGGTACCTGAAAGATGCCGATGGTAATATTACCGATCCTTTAAATGAGGACGGCACCTCCATGGGATGGACGGACATTGCCGATCTGGATTTCAGCAACCAGGCCATGCGGGATCAAATGACGGCCGATATGATGTTCTGGCAGGATGAGGCGGACATTGATGGTTTTCGAATGGATGCGGCCTGGGATATTCCGGAGGATTATTGGGTAGACTGCCTCCCTAAACTTCGGGCAAAAGATCCGGATATTTTCCTTTTGGCAGAAGCCAATGACTATTACATGCGGGATTCAGAAAATTTATTCGATATGACCTATTCCTGGGGGTTGCATCACCATTTAAATGCGGTTGCCCAGGGTAAGGATGAGTTAGAGGTGATCGATAAATGGTTTGAGATGCAAAAAGACTCCTTCGCGACTGGTTATAGCATGCAGTTCATCACTAACCATGATGAGAACTCCTGGCAGGGAACCGTAGAGGAAAGAATGGGAGATGCGGGTGATGCCATGGCTGTATTGACCTTTACATTGGAGGGGATGCCTCTTATTTACAGCGGTCAGGAAGCAGGGCTGGACAAACGCCTGGAGTTTTTTGAAAAGGACCTCATAGACTGGAAGGATTTTCCCAAACAAGGGTTTTATGAAACGCTGGTGGATCTTAAACAACGCAATCAAGCGCTTTGGAACGGTAAATGGGGTGGAGAAAGAGTCCTGATCCCACATGATAAGGAAGAGAAAATTTATGCTTTTTATCGGGAAAAAGGAGAAGACCGGGTGATTGTCATGTTGAACTTCAGTAACCAGGCTCAGGATCTTACCCTGGATACTGAAAATTTGGCGGGAGAGTACTCCAACGTGTTTGCCAACAGCACCGTAACGGTTGGAACAGAAATGAATATGTCGATGGCGCCCTGGGATTATCTGGTGTTATCAAATAAATAAGGGAGCTTAACCTGATAGGGCAAAGTGTCGCTGCGCACAGACGTGCCCGTATGGGCTGCAGCTTTATTTGGTGCTCACTTTTCGGCCTACGGTTGGCACCGTAGGCTGGAAGCTGTCGCCGCAAAGCGGCTATTAAAGCCGCTTTGCGCATAGGCATCAAGATAAAAAAACGTAATATAAAAAAAGCTGTTTGGCAGCTTAATATAAAAATCGTAAGCTTAAAGCCAAACAGCAAAAAAATGATAATACAGACAATTAAAG